>JAIXRT010000181.1 GCA_027485075.1 Cytophagaceae bacterium | reverse complement strand
TCTTTTACCTCTTCAACTTCAGTAGCTGTCGCTTTTTCTAGTTGTTTCATTTCTTCAGCAGAAGTGACTAGAATGTTTTGGTAGCGACGAACACCTGTACCAGCTGGAATCAAGTGACCCACGATAACGTTCTCTTTCAAGCCGTCTAACGTATCTACTTTCGCACGGATCGAAGCCTCAGAAAGAACTTTCGTTGTTTCCTGGAACGATGCAGCTGAGATAAATGAATCTGTACCTAATGAAGCTTGTGTGATACCTTGCAAGTTAGACGAAGAAACGGCTGCTTGCGCATCACGTACTTTCATCAATTTCAAGTCACGGCGTTTCAATGATGAGTTCTCATCACGTAAAGTGCGTGCTGTCAAGATCATACCTGCTTTATATTTCTCAGAATCACCTGCGTCTAAGATTACTTTCTTGTCTAAGATTAAGTCATTCTCTTGACGGAAGACAAAACGATCTACGTTTTGACCTTGCAAGAATTGCGTATCACCTGGCTCAAGGATTTCAACTTTCTGCATCATTTGGCGTACAATACACTCGATGTGCTTATCGTTGATTTTTACCCCTTGAAGACGGTATACATCTTGGATCTCATTAACTAAGTATTCTTGAACCGCTGTTGGTCCTTTGATTTTCAAAATATCAGATGGCGTAATCGCTCCATCAGATAATGGCATACCTGCACGTACGAAGTCATTATTTTGTACCAAGATGAAACGAGTCAATGGCACTAAGTAACGACGTTCTGTTCCTTCTTTTGGCGTAACGATAATTTCACGGTTACCACGCTTGATAACACCGTATGAAATTACCCCGTCAATTTCAGAAACGACTGCTGGGTTAGAAGGGTTACGTGCCTCGAATAATTCCGTTACACGTGGTAGACCTCCTGTAATATCACGCGTTTTACCTGCTGCACGTGGAATCTTCGCGATAATTTGACCCGCTTTGATTTTCTCCCCGTCGCTGATGGTTAAACGTGCGCCTACTGGAACGTTGTATACCAAATCCTCTTTGCCTTTTGCTGTAATGATTACGGATGGGTTTTTCGTCTTGTCTTTCGACTCGATGATCACCTTCTCACGCATACCTGTTTGCTCATCCGCTTCTTCCTTGTAGGTATTGTTTTCTTCGATTGACTCGAATTCAATTTTACCTTCAGCTTCAGATAAGATAACCGCATTGTATGGATCCCAAACGCAAATTTCTTCACCTTTTTTGATCGCTTGTCCTTCTTTCACACGTAAGAATGAACCGTAAGGAACGTTGTTCGAAATCAACACCTGCTTGTTGGCCGGGTTAACAATCTGAACCTCACCCGAACGACCCATCACGATTTCAGTTGGATTACCATCTGCATCCGTCGATGTTACCGTACGAACTTCTTCAAAGTTCACAACACCATCAAACTTAGCTTTAACACTAGCGTCTAATGAAACGTTTTGAGCTGTACCACCCACGTGGAAAGTACGTAATGTCAACTGCGTTCCTGGCTCACCGATAGACTGAGATGCAATGACACCTACTGCCTCACCGATGTTCACCATGCGTGCTGTAGACAAGTTACGTCCGTAACACTTCGCACAAACACCACTACGCGTTTCGCATGTTAATACCGAACGAATTTCTACCGAATCGATAGCTGTTTCGTCGATTTTTTGCGCTGCGATCTCTGTGATCTCTTCGCCTGACTCAACGATCATTTCACCAGAAACTGGATCAATTACATCATGTACAGAAACGCGACCTAAGATACGCTCCGATAATGGCTCGATAATCTCGTCATTATCTTTCAATGGGAATACTTCAATACCACGTAATGTACCGCAATCTTCTTCGTTCACGATAACGTCTTGCGCTACGTCATGTAGACGACGCGTCAAGTAACCCGCATCGGCTGTTTTCAAGGCAGTATCTGCCAAACCTTTACGCGCACCGTGTGTTGAGATAAAGTACTCTAATACGTCAAGACCTTCTTTAAAGTTAGAAAGGATTGGGTTTTCGATGATTTCACCTACCGAACCTTGTAAGTTCTTCTGTGGCTTAGCCATCAAACCACGCATACCACCTAGTTGACGAATTTGCTCACGAGAACCACGGGCTCCAGAGTGCATCATCATGTAGATTGCGTTAAATCCTTGGTTATCCTCTTCCATCTGCTTCATCAAAGTCTCGGTAATTTTCGAGTTAACTTTTGTCCAGATGTCAATAACTGCGTTGTAACGCTCGTTATCTGTGATTAAACCCATTAAGTAGTTGTCCCAAACTGCTTGAACATCATCCTGTGCTTTCTTCACTAAAGAAGCTTTCTCAGCAGGAATTTGAACATCGCCAATACCCATCGATAAACCACCGTGGAAGGCTTGTTGGAAACCTAATTCTTTGATATCATCCAAGAATTGCGCTGTACGAGCCATACCACAGATCTTGTGAACGTGTGAGATGATTTGTTGCAACTTCTTCTTCGTCAATAACTCATTGATGTAACCTACTGCCTCAGGAACACATAAGTTGAATAATACACGACCCGCAACAGTTTCCACCATTTCTTGAACCAATGTACCATCTTCTTTACGTACCGTAGCTTTCACCACGATGTTCGCGTGCTTAGACAATTTCTTCTCGTTCAAGGCGATAACAACCTCCTCAAATCCGTAGAAACGAGATCCTTCACCAGCCACTTTGTGATCTGGCGTAGACTTACGTCCTTTTGTTACATAATATAAACCTAACACCATGTCCTGAGATGGTACCGTAATAGGCGCACCATTCGCTGGGTTCAAGATGTTATGAGATGCAAGCATTAATAAAGAGGCTTCCAAAATCGCTTCATGTCCTAGTGGAACGTGAACCGCCATCTGGTCACCGTCAAAGTCGGCGTTAAATGCCGTACAAGTTAATGGGTGCAATTGGATCGCTTTTCCTTCGATTAATTTCGGTTGGAATGCTTGGATACCCAAACGGTGCAACGTAGGAGCACGGTTTAAAAGAACTGGGTGTCCTTTCATAACGTTTTCCAAAATATCCCAAACCACTGGATCCTTACGGTCAACAATCTTCTTTGCAGACTTAACTGTTTTTACGATACCACGTTCGATCAACTTACGGATAACAAACGGCTTGAATAATTCAGCTGCCATATCCTTTGGAAGACCACACTCGTGCATTTTCAATTCTGGACCTACGACGATAACCGAACGACCTGAATAATCGACACGCTTACCTAATAAGTTTTGACGGAAACGACCTTGCTTACCTTTCAACATATCAGAAAGAGACTTCAAGGCACGGTTACCTTCAGAACGAACCGCATTTACTTTACGTGAGTTGTCAAATAAGCTATCTACAGCCTCTTGCAACATACGCTTCTCGTTACGTAAGATTACCTCTGGCGCTTTGATCTCGATCAAACGCTTCAAACGGTTGTTACGGATAATCACACGACGGTATAAATCGTTCAAGTCAGATGTCGCGAAACGACCTCCATCTAATGGCACCAATGGACGCAATTCTGGTGGAATTACTGGAACCATTTTGATGATCATCCACTCAGGACGGTTGTCGATACGACCTACTGATTCACGGAATGCTTCTACTACTTTCAAACGCTTCAAAGCTTCAGCCTTACGTTGTTGAGAAGATTCTGTATCAGCCGCGTGACGAAGATCAGCTGATAAGCTATCTAAGTCGATGCGTGTTAATAACATGTTTAACGCGTCAGCACCCATTTTCGCGATGAATTTCTGTGGATCTTCATCAGGAAGGTGTTGGTTCTCGCGAGGTAATTTATCTAAGATATCTAAGTACTCGTCTTCCGTTAAGAAATCAAGGTATTGGCTACCGATCTTTCCTTCTTCCGCGTACATACCTGCTTGAACGACACAGTACCGCTCGTAGTAGATAATTTGATCTAATTTCTTCGTAGATAATCCAAGCATGTAACCGATTTTGTTCGGTAAGCTACGGAAGTACCAGATGTGTGCTACGGGAACCACTAATTCGATGTGGCCCATACGCTCACGACGTACTTTCTTCTCAGTCACCTCTACACCGCAACGGTCGCAGATGATGCCTTTGTAGCGAATACGCTTATATTTTCCGCAATGACACTCCCAGTCCTTGGTTGGACCGAAAATACGCTCGCAGAACAAACCACCCATTTCGGGTTTGTAGGTACGGTAGTTAATTGTCTCCGGTTGAGTTACCTCACCGTTTGAACTTTCAAGAATCGACTCCGGTGATGCCAATGAGATGGTCACTTTTTGGAAATCGCTGTTCAGTTTTCTCGTCTTTTTAAATGACATTTTCGATGTATTTAATTGGAAAATGATTTCTTTTTAAGGGCCGGGGTTAGCGGCCCGATAAATGATTACTCAAGTGTGATTTCAAGAGCTAAACCTCTCAATTCGTGAATCAATACGTTGAATGATTCTGGAATGTTTGGCTTAGGCATATTCTCGCCTTTCACAATTGCTTCGTACGCTTTGGCACGGCCGATCACGTCATCCGACTTCACAGTTAAGATCTCTTGCAAGATATTCGCTGCTCCGAAGGCCTCAAGTGCCCAAACCTCCATCTCACCGAAACGCTGACCACCGAATTGAGCTTTACCACCCAATGGTTGTTGTGTAATCAATGAATATGGTCCAATTGAACGTGCGTGCATTTTATCATCTACCAAGTGACCAAGTTTCAACATGTAAATGATACCCACAGTAACTGGTTGATCAAACATATCACCTGTTAAACCATTGTATAGATACGTACGACCCCAGTCTGGTAAACCAGCTAATGTTAATTCAGCTGCTACTTCTGCCTCAGTTCCACCGTCGAAAATAGGTGTTGCATAACGCTTACCTAATTTTTGTCCAGCCCAACCTAATACAGTCTCGTAGATTTGACCTAAGTTCATACGAGATGGTACCCCAAGTGGATTCAATACGATATCTACCGGTGTTCCATCTTCTAAGAATGGCATATCTTCTTCACGTACAATACGAGCTACAACACCCTTGTTACCGTGACGACCCGCCATCTTATCACCTACTTTCAACTTACGTTTCTTCGCGATGTAGACTTTCGCCAACTTCACGATTCCTGCAGGTAGTTCATCACCTACTTCAAGAACGAAACGCTCACGTTTGAATCGACCAGCGATTTCATTACGCTTCACGTTGAAGTTCTTGATTAAGTTCATGAACAATTTGTTCAACGTTGCATCTGAAGTAGCCTCTTCTACGATCAAGTCAGAAAGCAAGTTTGCTTCTTCTTGAACTGCGTAAGTAGACTCATCACGATACAAGTTTTTATCTGGGAATAATAATTCTTCGATGTTCTTCGCTGAGAATTTAACACCCTTCTCCACGATCACCGTGCCGAATTTGTGCTTGATACCCGCGCAAGTTTTACCCGCTAATAAAGCAACAGTCTTCTCGATCATTTGGCGACGAATCTCCAAAAGGTCTTTGCTGTATTCCTTCATTAACTTCTTCAATTCAGCTTTCGATTTTTCACGCTCTTCTTTATCCTTCTTAGGACGTGCGAACAACTTAGTATCGATAACCACACCTTTTAATGATGGTGGCGCTTTCTTAGAAGCATCTTTCACATCACCCGCTTTGTCACCAAAGATGGCACGTAATAATTTTTCTTCTGGAGTTGGATCCGACTCACCTTTTGGTGTAATCTTACCAATTAAGATATCTCCTTCTTTCACTTCAGCACCTACGCGAACAACACCGTTCTCGTCTAGGTTACGAACTGTTTCTTCGGAAACGTTTGGAATTTCTGATGTCAATTCCTCTTCACCACGCTTCGTATCACGAACTTCTAATTCGAATTCTTCAATGTGGATTGACGTAAAGATATCGTCACGAACAACTTTTTCTGAGATTACGATCGCATCCTCAAAGTTGTAACCTTGCCATGGCATGAACGCCACTTTCATGTTACGACCTAAGGCTAATTCACCTGCCTCGGTTGCATAACCTTGGCATAGCGCTTGACCTTTCTTCACTTTCTCACCTTTGAAAACGATCGGCTTTAAGTTGATCGTTGTATCTTGGTTGGTTCTACGGAATTTGATCAATTCATATGTCTTCATCGATCCGTCGAAGCTAATTAACGCCTCTGATTCAGTTTGATCGTAGTTGACAACAATTTTCAATGCGTCTACATATTCAATCACACCGTCACCTTCAGCAACAACTAACGTACGCGAGTCAATCGCCACACGGTGCTCAAGACCAGTTCCTACGATAGGAGCTTCTGGACGTAAAAGCGGTACCGCTTGACGTTGCATGTTGGATCCCATCAATGCACGGTTGGCATCATCATGCTCCAAGAAAGGAATCAATGAAGCGGCCACCGAAACGATTTGGTTAGGAGCTACGTCCATGTATTGTGCATCCGCTGGGTTAACCAATGGGAAGTCACCTTCAAAACGAGCCTTAACGCGATCCGTTAAGAATTTACCTGATTTGATGTCGATGGTTGCATTCGCCTGAACGATGTTTTTGCCATCTTCTTCTTCAGCTGTCAAATACTGAACATTGCTTGATGTATCTACTTTACCACCATCGATCAAACGATAAGGAGTTTCGATGAATCCCATCGAGTTCACTTTCGCGTGAACACAAAGAGATGAAATCAAACCAATGTTTGGTCCCTCTGGAGTTTCAATCGTACACAAACGACCGTAGTGCGTATAGTGAACGTCACGAACCTCGAAACCAGCTCTTTCACGAGAAAGACCACCTGGTCCTAGTGCCGACATACGACGCTTGTGCGTAATCTCAGCCAATGGATTCGTTTGATCCATGAATTGAGATAGTTGGTTCGTTCCAAAGAATGAGTTAATTACCGACGATAGTGTACGGGCATTGATCAAGTCAACTGGTTTGAAATCTTCGTTGTCACGAACATTCATACGTTCTTTAATCGTACGCGCCATACGTGCAAGACCTACACCGAACTGAGCGTATAATTGCTCACCTACGGTACGCACACGACGGTTAGATAAGTGGTCAATATCATCGACTACCGCACGTGAGTTGATCAAACCGATCAAGTACTTCACGATAGAAATGATATCTTCTTTGGTCAAGACTTTAACATCCATTGGGATATCGTGACCTAATTTTTTATTGATACGGTAACGACCTACTTCACCCAAATCGTAACGCTTGTCTGAGAAGAACAAGTTTTGGATGATGTCACGAGCAGTTTGCTCATCTGGTGCGTCTGTATTACGTAATTGCTTATAGATAACTTCTACCGCCTCTTTCTCAGAGTTCGAGGTATCTTTTTGCAAGGTATTGTAAATGATGTTGAAGTCAGAAACGTTCACGTCATCTTTGTGTAAGATAACCGTTGCCGATCCTGATTCTAAGATTGTCTCAACTTCGTTTTCCGTGATAACGGTATCACGCTCGATCAAGATCTCGTTACGGTCGATCGAAACAACCTCACCTGTATCTTCATCTACGAAGTCTTCTTGCCATGTTTTCAAAACACGTGCCGCCAAACGACGACCTACGATGCCTTTCACAGCTTTTTTATCTACCTTGATTTCTTCAGCTAAGCCAAATAAATCTAAGATATCCTTGTCATTTCCATAACCGATTGCACGAAGCAATACAGTAACTGGGAACTTTTTCTTACGGTCGATGTACGCATACATCACATTGTTAACGTCCGTAGCAAATTCAATCCAAGAACCTTTGAATGGAATGATACGTGCAGAATACAATTTCGTTCCGTTTGTGTGCTTCGATTGCGCGAAGAACACACCTGGTGAACGGTGTAGCTGAGAAACGATTACACGCTCAGCGCCGTTGATCACGAATGATCCACGCTCGGTCATGTAAGGGATGTTTCCTAAGAAAACCTCTTGTTCGATGGTTTGGAAATCCTCGTTGTCTGTATCGTTACAGATCAAACGCAATTTCGCTTTTAAAGGTACTGAATACGTCAAACCGCGATCGATACACTCATCTACCGAATACTTCGGTGGATCTACTGAGTAGTCGACAAACGACAAAACGAAATTTTCCCGCGAATCCGCGATTGGAAAATTTTCAGCAAATACTTTAAATAAACCTTCGTCCGTACGGTTTTCTGCAGCTGTCTCTAGCTGGAAAAAATCCTGGAAGGATTGGACTTGGATATCCAGAAAATCTGGATAATTGATCACAGACTGCGTTTTCGCAAAGCTGTGTCTTCCTGTGGCAGTGATGTTACTCAAGGCTTTATACGTTTTAAATTAAAATGAAAAATGGCCCGTGGGCACAATTTCTCGCCGTTTTCGGCGAAAATTAAAAGCTGAATGCCTCGTAGATGATAAAATGATTTCCCCTTTGCGCCTCCCCTACGATAAGAGATTTGTGTTTCAGAAAAACATTTTTCGGATTCGCCCGGAGGCGTTAATCCTAAAATAGCCTGCAAAAGTAGGGAAAGTTTTTTAAAGTACAAATAGGGGAGGGAAGTTTTTTTCAGTAGTCAGTAGTCAGTCGTTAGTCGCAAGTCGTCAGTCGCTAGTCGTCAGTCGTCAGTGGTCAGTCGCTAGTCGTCAGGCGTCAGTAATCAGTGTGGTCTCTTACTTCTTCCCTCTCACCTCTTACTTCTTCCCTCTCACCTCTTACTTCTTCCCTCTCACCTCTCACCTCATTATAAGTAAACTTATACAATCATTATGCGCAAGATTCGTTTAGCAATTGAATTGACCTCCGGACTGATGACTGACGACTGATTACTGACTACTTCAGGCTATTTCCCTCCGGACTATTCCCCTCCGGACTGACGACTAGCGACTAACGACTGACTACTGATTACTGACCACTGCCCCCTGACTACTAACCTCCCATGCTCCCTCGCCTAAAATACTACCTTCGCTTCACCCTTGGAATGACTCGAGCTGAGATTCGTGGTGTCATTGGTTTGTGTCTACTTATAGGAGTGGGGATGGGGGTGGATGCAATTTTGAGGTATCGCGAGCGGCAGGAGATAATGGCTTATTTTAATCCGATTCGTTTTGAGGTGATTTACCAACGCCTAGAGGCTAACAAGAAAAAACGTTTTGCCAAACAATATCCCAAGCCTTATTATTTCAAAGCAACTTGGGCGCCTCGAAAACAGGATGAGTGGAAGATTGATATGAACGGGGCAGACTCGTTGGCCTGGGTAGCTTTACCTGGCATTGGCCCTGGATTTG
>JAIXRT010000086.1 GCA_027485075.1 Cytophagaceae bacterium | reverse complement strand
TGAAGCAAAGAGGCCTGCATACAATAACACCTTTCAAATTAATGATGCAGATATCTATAAATTTGATTAATTTTGTTACTACCTCAATTACCCGTATAAACATGTTTTTGAGGTGGATGATTCGGAAAGATGAAAATGGTGTTGACTTTGGATTGTGGAACAATATGAAGCCATCTCAGCTCGTTTGTCCTTTGGATGTACATGCACAACGAACAGCTGAAAGTTTACAATTAGTTTCTCCTGGGCCTGCAAATTGGAATAAAGCGCTGGAATTAACAGACGCGTTGCGCCGATTAGATCCCACAGATCCTGTAAAATATGATTTCGCCCTTTATGGCATGGGCATTGAAGAAAAAACGATTTGGCAATGATTATAGAGCAAAACGAAAACCAAATATCTTTAGTCAATCCGACTAACCAATCGCGCGTTGATATTCATCTCGCAGCAGGGGGATTATTGACACGCTTTGATGTGCATGTTGAAAATGAGCTTATAAATATCGTAAAACTGCCCTTTTCCGACCGATACCCCTTAGCGTCTAACCCCTACCATCCATCGGCTGTATTAACGCCTTGGGTCAATCGTGTCCGTAATGGGAATTATTCCTTCGAAGGCAGAAATTATCAATTACCAATTAATGAACCCAATTTAGGCAATGCGATTCACGGGTTACTGGCGCGCGTTCCTTTTACCTTGACTGAATCCGAGGCAACAGATGAAACCGCTTATATTCGAATCAGTCATACTTATTTAGGTGACGAAAAAGGGTATCCATTCCCTTTCGACTTTTCCATCGATTATACGTTTGAAAAAAATGGAGGGTTGCGGGTCAACTTCCATGCGACGAACACAGGAACTGGAAATATGCCATTTGCTTGTGGCTGGCACCCTTATTTCGGATTCCCTGGAAGCAGGTTAGAAGATCTTCAAATTAGCTTTGCTTCCAAATCACGCTTTTTATCCGACTCCCAAATGATTCCATTACATGAAGAATCATTTGAGCGAAAAGATCCGATAGCCTTAGGAAATGAACAATTAGATCATGTGTTTTTATTGAAACCACTAGCGAAGCACCGAACGGAATTACATGATACGCGACGGAATATCAGTTTTTACTTAGAACAATCAAGTATCCAATTTCCTTACCTAGTCGTATTTGCACCTGGAGATCAGGATGCGGTAGCTATTGAACCAATGACCGCCAATACCGATGCATTTAATACCGCTGAAGGTCTACACGTTTTAGCACCAGGCGCGCAATTTGATGGAGAAGTTTATTTATGGGTAGGAAAAGCAGGCCAGACCACACGGTAGGCCAAATGATTTTTGTACATTTGCTAAAATGAAATCACGCATTACCTTCATTTTTTGCTTACTAATTTCTTCCACTAAGCTCTTGGGCATGGTTGAGGCAGATAGTTTGGCTCAACAATGGAAAAAGGATTTCAACACGGGGGTCAATTTAAATCAATCAAGTTTTAGTGATAACTGGAAGGGAGGAGGTAGCAATACCTTCGCAATTGGCTGGTTTTTAAATCATTCTGCCAAAGTTGTCAATAACAATTGGCGTTTAAATAGTGATCTAAATCTTCAAGTAGGTTTTTTACAAAACAGAACACAATCACTCCGAAAGAACGTCGACCGTATATTTTACGAGTTTAAAGCCGGTTACCGCATAAGTCCAAAATGGGATTTTTATGGTTCGACCAACTTTCAATCCCAATTTTTCAAAGGTATTGAATACAGCAAAAAGAATAAATTGGGGATTCCCATAGATTCACTCGTTTCAAATATCTTCGCTCCTGCCTATTTGACGACGTCAATGGGTTTGGAATACCATCCACAGAAATCATTTTATACCCGAATTGGTATCGGTAGCTTACGCCAAACATTCGTTTTTGACGAGCGTATATCACGTGCAGGACTGTATGGATTAGAGCGTCCGGGAGATAATATCAGAAATCAATTCGTGTTTCAATATTTGATGAATATTGAGAAAGATATCTTTCAAAATATCAATATGAAAGCGCGTTATTCCGCACTTGTGGATTACTTCAGAATAGGCCAAACCGATGGAATAGTCCACCGCTTGGATGCCAACTTCACCATGAAGGTGAACAAATATGTATCTACGAATTTGCAGGCAGTTCTATTTCGAGATTATGACCAAGATCCAAATTGGCAATTCTCCCAAATCCTCGCCATGGGGGTTGTATACCGCTTAGGTAACTAAGAATTTGCGCGTCTCCGAGCTTGCATACGCTCATGGAGCATTTGAATAATTCCATCTTTCAAGCCTAAATCTGGAACAAATATGGTCTCACAACCAGCTAATTCCATGGCTGTTAAATATATCGAGGCGGCAGGTACGATAACATCAGCACGGTCTGTGTTTAAGCGTAATTTATTGACACGTTCTTCATACGAAAAGGATCGCACGAAATCTGCTACACGCTTTAGCTCCGTAAAATCCATCGTCTTGTGCTCGTCAACTTGGGTAGACAAATTGTATAATTTGCTAATGTTCCCACCAGTTCCCACGGCATAGACTGGGCCTTTAATTTCACTTTTTTGTTGGCTAATCCAATTCTGCATTTTCTCCCAATCACCCGCCTTTTCTTTACCTTCAAGTAAACGTACAGATCCAATTTTAAAGGATTTGGTAGCAAATTTTTCTTGATTCTTATAGAAATTCAACTCTGTAGATCCACCACCCACATCGATATGTAAGTAATTTTTCTTTGGGTTAAGTGACTTAACGACGACATCGTTGATTAACTCGGCTTCGCGCGTCCCGTCAATCAAATGGATTTTCATGTCCAATATTTTGTGCACCCGCGTGATAATTTCTGAGGAATTGGAGGCCTCGCGCATCGCTGAAGTGGCACAGATGGAGTAATCTTGCACTTCATGCAAATCCATTAACAATTTATAAGCGTGCATCAGCTTGAATATCCGAACCTCAGATTCAGGACTAATGGTCCCATCGGTGAACACGTCATGTCCTAATCGCAACGCAAATCGCACATATTCAACCCGCTTAAAACTAATCATCCCTTCATTGTCAAGAACAGAAGAAATCTGGAGTCGTGCGGCATTTGAGCCTATATCAATGGCAGCGAATTTCATACGTTGGCTTTCGGTTTATGCAAATAAAATCCATTGGCACCTGGATCAAAATCAATTTCGGTACCCACGACGAATAACATTTGTCGTTTGTCGATAACCACAGGAATTTCGGCAATTAGGTATTGGTCATCAAATTCCGTTTTTTGGTCAAAGCCTAAAACATAGGTTCCTCCACATGCACCACCACGCATACCCACACGAACAAAAGGTTCTGGCATGGACCCATTTTCAATTATGCTTCGCAAATTTTCACGTGCGATGTCGGTAAATGAGATAGGAGAATTATTTGACATACAAAAAACGATTGCCTGCGCAAAAATAGTTAAATTTAGCCTGCTATTTTACGAATTAGGCGTTAACAAATTTTAAATTTTACGCACACAATAATTCGTTCGCAAATTAAGTTTAGGTTAAAAACGCAACCATGATTTATTCCATTCTTTGGGCAGACGACGAAATCGACTTATTGACACCTTACATTATTTTCCTCGAAAATAAAGGGTATCAAGTCACTACCGTTAACTCCGGCGCAGATGCGTTGGATTTAGTCAATAATCAAAAATTCGACGTCTTATTTTTAGATGAAAACATGCCAGGCATGTCGGGCCTAGAGGTCCTCATTTCGATCAAACAGATTCGCCCAAACCTTCCTGTGATTATGATTACCAAATCAGAGGAAGAAGAATTAATGGAAGATGCGATCGGTTCAAAAATTGCCGACTACCTCATTAAGCCTCTCAATCCCAATCAGTTACTACTATCTGTGAAGCGAATTTTTGATAAGAAGCGTTTAGAGGAGGAGAAGACGAATTTGAATTACCAACAAGAATTCAGGGAGCTATCAATGCGCTATCAAGATCGATTGAACGCGGAGGAATGGGCCGATATCTATAAAAAGTTAACGTATTGGGAATTAGAAATTGATCAGACAGAAAACAAGTCGATGTCGGAGGTATTGATCAATCAAAAATCAGAAGCCAATGTACACTTTTCAAAATTCATCGAAAATTCCTATGAGAGTTGGTTGCAACATCCTGATCCTGACACACCGGTTTTATCTCATTTGATGATGCGCAAATTTGTGTTTCCTCGCATCAATGATAAATCCCCTTTGTTCTTTATTCTAATTGATAATCTTCGGTATGACCAATGGAAAACATTGGAGTTATTCATTCAGGAGTATTTTCAGATGGAGGAAGAGCGAACCTATTATTCCATTTTACCTACCACAACAGCCTACGCCCGAAACTCTATTTTTGCGGGTATGATGCCCTCCGAAATCCATAAAAATTATCCGGATAAATGGGTGTTTGATTTGGGGGATTCAGAGGACGAAGAGGGATACAATAAACATGAGGAATTCTATTTAAATGAGCAATTGAAGCGTTTACGTATTCCGGCAAAAGCTTCGTATCATAAAATTATCCATCAGTACCAAGGAAAGCAGTTAGTGGACAACTTCAACAAACTCCTCACCAACCAGCTCAATGTGATCGTTTACAACTTTGTAGATATGCTTTCGCATGCACGTACGGACATGGCGATGATTAAAGAATTGGCACCTGATGAATCTGCGTACCGCAGTTTAACGGCGAGCTGGTTCCAGCATTCGCCACTATTTGATTTATTGAAACGTATTTCGGAGAAAAAGGGACGGGTGATCATTACAACCGATCACGGTATGATTCGAGTTCAAAATCCGATTAAGATCGTTGGAGATCGAAGTACCAATACGAATTTACGCTATAAGCAAGGG
>JAIXRT010000118.1 GCA_027485075.1 Cytophagaceae bacterium | reverse complement strand
TCCACACCGAGATACTTCACCCATTCTTGGCACAAGAAAATTGGCAAAATAGCCAATCAAAACAGCCGAAAGTGTCCGTGTTGTTCCAGGATAGTAGTGCATCGCGCCCAGTAATTGCTCCCAACGCAATGCCCGAAAAATATGTGAAATCAATGCAATGAGTAATGAAATGCCAACCCATGTGTAATTGGCCTGCTGAAATGTCAAATATATATCATTCCAGCGTAAATCACTTTTGTCAATTGCCCAATAGAGCAATGCGGCTGCTAGTAGGGTTGAGAAGGTGTATTTGAGGAATGATTTGATCATTTAGCTGTGGCGAATTCGATATCAAAGGGCAAAATAAAGACCTTTAGTGAATTAATGATGCGGATTTACGATTAATTTTTTATATTTTTGCATTTGTTTTTTGGGATAAACTCCCCTAACTAATTTTAGCATGTCTAAATTACGTATTCTTTACGTTTCCAGCGAGGTAGATCCGTTCCTCAACACTTCCAAAATAGCTGATTTTGTTCGCGCGTTACCTACTGCGATGCAAGAGCGCGGAATGGAAATTCGAATCTTGGTTCCTCGTTTTGGTTCCATTAATGAACGTAAAAATCGCTTGCATGAGGTGGTTCGTCTTTCAGGAATTACGATTCCGATGGGAGATGAAGAAAAACCTTTAACCATTAAAGTAGCTAGTATACCTGCTGCTAAATTGCAGGTCTATTTTATTGATAATGAGGATTATTTCCAGCGGAAATATGTATTGACTGACAAAGAGGATGCGTTTTATGCTGATAATCATGAGCGTGCCATCTTCTTCTGTAAAGGTGCATTAGAAACTGTAATTAAGTTAGGCTGGTCGCCAGACGTTGTACATTGCAATGATTGGATGGCAAGTTTGGTTCCTTTGTACATCTCGACCTACTACCGTAGTCACCCGATTTTCAAAGATTCAAAAACAATTTTCTCTCCACACAATTCTGGATTTGATTTTACGTTCTCATCCGAGGATTTGAATGAGAAAGTTAAAATTGGCGATATGGATGATTCGGAATTGTCCAGTTTGAAGACAGCAGATTATGCTGCATTTATTAAAATAGGGGCAGAATTTGCCGACAGAATAGTATCCTTAGAAAATGCGGATAATTCCCGTATCCAATCGATTATTGATGAATTTCAAGATAAAACCTTCCAAAATATTGCCGAAAATGACCTCGATTTCTTCGAAAAAGCCTACATTGAACTGGCCGGCAATTAAATGGTTGGGAATTATTTCCCTATTTCTTGCATCATGTGATACGCCTAAAGAAATTGGTGCTGAACTTTTCAGTGTTGAAGTAGGACTCAATTTAACAGATACGCTGCGTGTTGAATCATCTACTGTTTTAATTGATTCGATTCAGACAGGTGGAGGTAGTACGTTGTTACTAGGTTCCTATCAACATCCAGAACTTGGTACCTTTCAATCTTCCTTTTTTGCACAAATCTCGAATGCAGATACCTTAACTTCTAAAGCTACATCGGTTTTAGATTCCGTGCGCATGAGCTTAGTTTACAATGGTTATCAGGGAGATACTTTGCAGCCTCAGACGATTTCAGTGTATAAGTTGAAGGATAGTTTGAGTCTTTCAGCGAATTATTATACAAATTCTAGTATTCCTTTTGATGCGAATCCCGTGGCCGTTCACTCGTTTAAGCCGCGCGTGATTAGAGCTCGTTCAAATAATGGAGATTCATTGAAATTGGATACCTTGTCTTTTCGTATGTCTGCCGCTTGGGGAAATGAGTTGATTAAGAATTTTTCCGATAAAACATTATCCGGTGGAGGTAAAACGTTTCGAGCTGCTTTTCCAGGTTTGTATTTCAAATCTACGAGTGCATCTAAAGCTGCCTTATTAGGCTTTTCGCCCACATATTCGAGTATGACAATCTACTGGCGTAATCCAGGTGATGCAACTCAATATTCGTTGACTTATTATTTTAGTTTATCGACGTCCCTTTCGGCGGAAGTGCAAGCGAGATTTAATAAATTTCAAATATCGAAAACGGGAGCACTTGCGGCGCTGGTTAAACCAGGCGATGTAGTGCCTTCCACAAAGACAAATAATACGACATATGTGCAATCAGGATCGGGTATCGTGACGCAAATTAAATTGCCAACGTTGTTGAATTTAAAAGGTAAAAATGATGTAGCGATCAACAAGGCGGAACTTATTCTATCGGGAGTAGATGGCTTAGATCTAAATAATACCTTAGGCCAGTTGACCTTGTTACAAGCGGATGGAAAAAATAAACCGATTCGTAATGCCTCAGGCTTGGGTTATATAATTTCTGAAGGTGGTGGAGGAATTCAAATAGCGAATTACAATGCAGCATTTAATTCTTACACGTTCAATGTGACTACGGATTTACAATCCATTATGGCCGGTCGTAAATTAAACTTAGGATACCTTGTTACCCCTACCTTAGCCACTTCAACTTCCGGGATGACTAAAATGGTCAGTGAAAGTGCACGCTTTGTGCCATTGAACGCTCTCAAAGCTAGGTTACGTGTTTATTATTCCTATATTGCCAAATAAATTATTGGCAATATGTCTGAGGCTACTTCTAACTTACGTGTAAGTTTAGTTCAAACTGATTTGATTTGGGATAGCCCACTTGCTAATTGTGGACATATAGAAGAGCAGTTAACCCAACTAATCGGTCAAACAGACCTAGTTATCTTCCCAGAAATGTTTACCACCGGCTTTAGCATGTCGGCCATAAATGCTGAAATTCCTCAAGGCCCCAGTACCCAATGGATGTTGATGCAGGCCAAACGCATCCAAGCGGTCATCATCGGAAGTTTAAAAATCAAAGAGAAATTCGGTTTAGTAAATAGGCTTATCGTCGCTTTCCCAGATGGCTCGACGCATTCTTATGATAAAAAGCATTTATTTCGGATGGGTAAGGAGCAGGAGCATTATCAGCCTGGTACTGAAAAGCTTATCTTTTCATTAAAAGGATGGCGTATCTCTCCATTTATTTGTTACGATTTAAGGTTCCCTGTTTGGTCTCGTAATGTGGGTTTGGGATATGATTTGGCTGTTTATGTGGCCAACTGGCCAGCAGCTAGGACGCATGCCTGGGATGTCTTGTTAAAGGCGCGTGCCATTGAAAATTTAGCCTATGTAGCGGGTGTTAATCGAATTGGTTTGGATGGAAATGCTCTGGAATATTCGGGTCATTCAGCGTTGATTTCTTTTAAAGGCGAGGAATTAGGTCAACTAGGATCTGCCGCTACGATTCAATCTTTTAGATTAAGTCTAGATCAATTGAGGGCTTTTAGGGAATCATTCCCTGCCCATTTAGATGCAGATTCCTTTCAGCTTATTTAGTTTTGTCTTGAAAAAAGGCTGGTAATCCACCTGGATAGGCCTTTGCCTCCTGCATGGTGCAATCAGCTCTTAATGTACCTTTATTAATCAGTAGAATGCGATCGCAAATACTCTCTACCTCGCTCAATAGATGACTTGAAAACAGAATGGTCTTATTCGATTTTAACGATAGAATTAACTGACGAATCTCTTCCATTTGGTTTGGATCAAGTCCACTGGTAGGTTCATCTAAAATTAGGATGTCTGGGTTGTGAAATATAGCTTGAGCAATGCCAACCCGCTGCTGGTAGCCTTTGGACAGTTCGCCTATTTTTTTCGATTGCTCCCGGGAAAGACCTACGAGTTCAATGACTTCCTCGATCCTTCTGGCACAATTTTCAGTAGAGAATCCATGTAAACTACCAATGAACGCTAAAAATTCCTTGACATACATATCCGGGTAAACAGGATTATTTTCAGCTAAATATCCAATTTGTTTTTTGAGCGCAATCGTATCTGATTGAACTTCGATTCCTTGTATGCTGGCAGTTCCTATGGATGGATTGAGTAGGCCAACAAGCATTTTAAGTGTAGTCGATTTTCCTGCGCCATTTGGACCTAAGAACCCAATAATTTCACCTGGTTGTGCTTGGAAATTCAACCCTTCTACAGCCCATTGTTGGCCATATTTCTTACCTAAATTTAAAACTTGAATGGGCATAGCTGCTAAGGCATATTTTATCTGACAAAGGTAGGAAAATGGGAACTAATTCTGATTACCTTTGTGTTTTCGTTTCAAAAATCAAATACATGCAAGAGGAAAGTATACGTTTAGATCGTATTGAGGATGCCATTGAAGCAATTCGTCAAGGCAAAATGATTATTGTGGCTGATGACGAAAATAGAGAAAATGAGGGGGATTTGATTTGTGCTTCAGAAGCCATCACGCCAGAAATTGTAAATTTCATGATCCGTGAAGCGCGCGGACTGATGTGTGTTTCGTTGACTAATGAACGTTGTGCAGAGTTAGGTCTCGAAATGATGGTGGATCAAAATACGACTTCGCACGAAACTCCGTTTACCGTATCTGTTGATTTATTAGGTCATGGCTGCACGACGGGTATTTCCGCTCAAGATCGTTCCAAGACAATTAAAGCGTTAGTTGATCCAGCGACAAAACCTACTGATTTGGGTCGTCCGGGTCATATTTTCCCTCTTAAAAGTAGATCAGAGGGTGTATTGCGTCGGACGGGTCACACGGAGGCTTCCATGGATTTTGCAAAACTCGCTGGATTTAAGCCGTCGGGTGTCCTGATTGAAATCTTAAATGAGGATGGATCCATGGCGCGCCTACCAGATTTACGAAAAATCGCAGATAAGTTTGATCTTCATTTAGTGACCATCAAAGATTTAATCGAATATCGTCTTGCTACAGAATCATTAATTCAGCGGGAGATCGGTGTAGATATGCCTACCGAATGGGGGCATTTTGATTTGATTGCCTTTAAGCAAAAAAATACGGGAGATACCCACTTAGCGCTAGTGAAAGGCACCTGGGAAAAAAATGAACCGATATTAGTGCGCGTACATAGTTCGTGTGTGACAGGAGATATTTTTGGGTCTTGTCGGTGCGATTGCGGTGGCCAGCTCCATAAAGCGATGGAAATGGTTGAGAAAGCTGGAAAAGGTGTCGTATTGTATATGTTCCAAGAAGGTAGAGGAATCGGTTTACTAAATAAGTTAAGAGCGTATAAACTTCAGGAGCTAGGCCGAGATACGGTAGAGGCAAATTTGGAATTAGGTTTTGCGATGGATGAGCGTGATTATGGGGTAGGAGCACAAATCTTACGTGATTTAGGTGTTCAAAAAATTCGGTTAATTTCAAATAATCCTAAAAAGCGTGCAGGATTATTGGGCTATGGACTGGAGATTGTGGAAAGCCTTCCGATCGAGATTCCTTCGAATCCACATAATGAAGCTTATTTAACTACCAAGCGAGATAAAATGGGACACACCATATTAAAATCATAAAAAAAGGCTCCAATTAGGAGCCTTTTTAATTAGTTGTTACCGAGAATAATTGGGGTTGATTTCCCACCTCCCATGATGATTACTTTAGCATTTGGGGATTTGGCAAGTTCTTTCTGTGCGATAATTGCCTCGTATTGTAATTGCTTGTCACTTAAACCGGTTGAAAGTATACGCTGATAATCTGCGATACCTTGCGCTTCTACGCGTTTACGTTCAGCTTCCTGTTTTTCTTTTTGTAAAACAAACTGCATTTTTTGCGCGTCTTGTTC
>JAIXRT010000252.1 GCA_027485075.1 Cytophagaceae bacterium | reverse complement strand
CACTTTGTATGAATTCGTCAACATTCGGGTCTTTCATCCTTTTTTACTGATTAGAATTAAGAAGGAAATTGCTTTCCTATACAAAGAAAGAAAAAACCCATGAAATCACGTATCCTCCTAGCATTGCTTTTTGCATCAGGCTCCATGTTTGCCCAGACACAACCTGTGTTGGTGGCCATGAAAACACCTACCTTGCGAGTAGGAAAATTGTCCTTTAAAGACTTAAATAAGAACAACAAACTGGACAAATACGAGGATTGGCGTTTGCCAGTAGACGCGCGGATCAAAGATTTAGTTTCTCAAATGACCTTAGAGGAAAAACTTGGATTCATGCTCATCAGCACCACGCGTATGGGTGGCGACCAAGTTTTCAATAATGGCGTTCAAGGGAACGCGGGACCTCGGCCTAAAATTACGGAAGGATTTAACGAGGAGGATTTGGTGCAAAACACCAATATGTTTACCCGTAAACCGCTGGGAGCACCTAATATGTCCGCTGCCGGCACCACCAAAGGCGTAACGCAATTTCACTTACGCCACTTCATTTTGCGCGCAAGTGCGTCGCCTGAAATTATGGCCAAATGGTCTAACAACTTACAAGAACTTTGCGAAAGCACACGCCTCGGTATTCCGGCCATCGTCGCTTCGAACCCACGCAATCATGTGACTACAGATGCATCGGTGGGATTGAGCGTGGGCCTAACGGCATTTTCAAAATGGCCTGGCGAATTAGGCTTAGCGGCCATGCGCGATTTCGATTTAACCCGCAAATTTGCGGAAACAGCGGCAGCGGAATGGCGTGCCGTGGGATTACGTAAGGGCTATATGTACATGGCCGATTTAGCAACTGAGCCTCGTTGGGGCCGTGTAGAAGGAACTTTTGGGGAGGATGCGGATTTGGCGTCCAACATGATTACCCAGATTGTATTGGGTTTCCAAGGAAAGAAATTAACCAACACGTCAGTTGCCATGACCACCAAACATTTCCCAGGTGGAGGGCCACAAGAAGGCGGACAAGATTCACACTTTGATTGGGGAAAATTTGCGCACTATCCAGGTGGCATGTTTGACTACCATGTAAAACCTTTCCAGGCAGCCATCGCAGCGGGAACTTCCGCAATTATGCCGTACTATTCCGCCCCGAAAGGCAAGGAATTTGAGGCGGTAGGATTCTCATACAACAAAGCGATCATAGGCGAATTATTGCAAAATAAATTAGGCTTCAAGGGAATCATAAATTCCGATACAGGCCCAATCGAAATGATGCCATGGGGCGTAGAAAACATAAGCATTCCGGAGCGTTACCAAAAAGCGCTTAACGCGGGTGTAGATATTTTCTCTGGGGCAGCTGATCCAACTACCTTAATAGAGGTGGTAAAAAAAGGCATGGTTTCAGAAGCGCGCATTGACCAGTCGGTATCTAAACTATTAAAAGAGAAATTCGAATTAGGCCTTTTTGAAAACCCCTACGTGAATGTGGAGGAAGCAGTAAAAACGGTTGGCAATAAAGCAGCCGTCGATGCCGCAAATCTCGCACTCCGCAAGTCGATTGTCTTACTTCGTAATGATGAAAAACGCTTGCCTTTGGCGAAGAAAACCAAAGTCTATTTCGAGACTTATTTCCAATCAGGACGCAATGCCGGTGAGGCTATTAAGGTTTCCAAGCCAGAGTATGCAGGTCTAGAATTTGTGTCAACGAAAGAGGAGGCCGATGTCGTATTGTTATGGTTGGTTCCAACGGCCGGTGGTTTATTCAGTTCACAGGGTTCAAAAATAGATTTGAATTTATCGGCAAACCGCATTGACGTTGCGCATGTGAATGACATCTTGAACGCGAAGCCAACGATCCTAGCGATCAATTACACGAATCCATGGGTGATTGAGGAAATCGATAAGGGAAAAGCAAAGTCGATCATCGCGACCTTTGGGACAACGCAAGATGCGCTTTTAGATATTGTCACGGGGGCATTTAATCCGACGGGCAAAATGCCATTTACAACACCGGTGAATCAAGCCGCAGTTGAGGCGAACAAATCAGATGTGCCAGGGCATATGGAAGGTCCAGGGTATGGATTGTTTGCTTTTGGGCAAGGATTGAGCTATTAATTTAAAGGGGCTTCGGCCCCTTTATTTATAAATTATATTTCAAACCCACCGTACCAATCACCTGTCCGTCCGTAATGGTATAATTGCCAAAGGCTTTGGCCTGAAAATGCTTGTTGATGTCGTACGAAATCGTCTCCGCTACGCCAGTCAATTCCCCCACACTTAGGTAGTACCCTTGCGATAAGAAACTCCATTTTTTGTGTCGGTAGTTGGTGTTTCCAGAGATCAACGTCACCTTAAAATCCGTATTGCGCGCCTGCCCATTTAAGATGAAAGACCCTACACTCATTTTTTCACTCACTGGATAATTCATCGTTAATTCCCGTCCGAAGAAACTCGTCACTTTATATTGCTCCGTCATTTGAAATGCGGGCATGTGGATTCCTACGGTAGCCTTAAATTTCTTATCAATAAAACGGTATCGGGTAAATAAAACGACCGTCGTAGGCGTCATGCTTTGAATGCGCATCATGTACATCATCGCACCTGTTAACCTTCTTTTCGGATTGGTGCTTGCGTTAATAATGACATTGGGCTCCTTAGACGTGAACGCGGGAATAAATGAAAAACCCCCTGTGCTCATTTCGATGCTCCCCGTTTGGGCATGTGCGCACATAGCGGATGAGAACAAGAATAGAGCAATCAGATATTGTTTCATTTTGATACATTAGACGTGTAAAACAGGGGCAAAGGTAAGTCTTTTCTTTCTGAAAACATCACAGGGCTTTTTAAGTTATGTTTTTATGCCAAAGTCCCCGATCAACATTGTCTGGTTTAAACGTGACCTCCGCTTCACGGACCATGAGCCATTGTACCGGGCATTGGACTCCGATATTCCCACGCTTTTAGTCTATTTTTTCGAACCTTCCCTGATCGCTTTCCCGGATAGCGATGTGCGGCATTGGCGATTTGTGTATGAATCTCTTTTGGAAATGCAAGGCCGACTGGAAGACCGAAAAGGCCAACTTTACCTTTTTCACACTGAAGTTCTTCCTGTGTTTCAGGCGCTCGCTTCCGCTTACGATATCAAGACCATTTATTCTCATGAAGAGATAGGGAATGGGCTAAGTTTTCAACGGGATAAGGACGTGGCCGCGTTCTGCAAACACGTAGGGATTTTATGGAAAGAAACGCCAACGAACGGTGTTATTCGGCGCTTGAAATCCCGTAAAACCTGGCAACAACGCTGGGAGGCGACCATGACCCGCGAACCGTTTTTTCAGCAGGAAGGTGACTGGAATTTACTCGAATTACCTAGTGATTTTTACACTGTTCATCAAGGACCTGAACTTCCTTCTTCATTCAAAATGCGTAACCCTGTTTTCCAAGAAGGAGGTGAGTATTGGGGTTGGAAATACCTGAAAAGTTTTATCGAGACACGTCATGTGGGCTATAGCTCGTTGATCAGCAAACCAGAAGCAAGCCGAAAAGCTTGTAGTCGGATTTCCCCTTACTTGGCTTACGGAAATATCAGTATGCGGATGGCGCATACCTATACGATGCAACATTATAAATCGGCGCGCAACAAACGTTCGCTTCAAAATTTTGTCTCAAGGCTGCACTGGCAAAGTCACTTTATTCAAAAATTTGAAGATGAGTCTCGGATGGAATTTGAGCCGGTAAACAAGGCCTACCAAAGCCTCGAAAAACCGCGTGATCTTGCGCTAATCGAAGCCTGGCAAACCGGAAAAACAGGGGTTCCTTTAGTGGACGCGTGCATGCGTTGTGTGGTGGCAACAGGATATTTGAATTTCCGCATGCGCGCCATGGTCGTATCGTTTTTTGTTTTTAACCTATGGCAGGATTGGCGGGATTTAGCTCACTTTTTAGCGCGTCAATTTCTGGATTACGAGCCCGGCATTCATTACCCCCAAATCCAGATGCAAGCGGGCGTAACCGGTATCAATACTATCCGGATTTATAATCCCGTGAAGAACTCGTATGACCATGATCCCGATGGTGTGTTCATCAAAAAATGGTTACCCGAATTAGCGCAAGTACCAGCCACCTTAATTCACGAACCTTGGAAATTAAGCGAGATGGAACAGACCCTCTACGGAGTTAAAATAGGTGTGGATTATCCAGCACCCGTGGTAGATTTAAGTGCGACTAGAAAGTCGGCATCCGACCAAGTTTGGGGATTAAGGAAGACAAAAAAAGCCCGACAAGAAGGCGCGCGAATCTTAGCTAAACACGTGAACAAATGAGGGCGTTTCTGATTTTTCCACACCAATTATTTGAGGAGACCTTGGCTCAGGAGGCCGATGTTTTCTACCTCGTTGAATCCCATTTATTCTTCAAACAGTTTGCTTTTCATAAGCAGAAATTGATCTTCCACCGGGCGAGCATGCGTGCATTTGCAGACCGATTGCGTGTCGCAGGAAAGACCGTGGAATACATTGATGCGCAAGATCCACGTGCCTCAGAAGTTGGCTTAGGGGCATCCATAAAGGGCGAAATTTCCTTGTTCGATCCGAATGATTACTTGGTCGAACGACGCCTTCGGCGGTCAGGAAATGTTAACTTTTTACCGAGCCCTAACTTCCTAAATACGGACACCGCTTTATTAGGCAATCGCAAGCCCTATTACCAAACCGCCTTCTATACCCAGCAGCGGAAAGACCGAGGAATTTTAATCGATGTCGAAGGAAAACCCGTGGGTGGCCAATGGACCTACGACACCGAAAACCGTAAGAAAATTCCGAAAAATACGTTCATCCCGGCTCCATTCCCGGAGTCTAAAAACGCGTATGTAACTGAGGCCATCGACTATGTATCAAGCCATTTTTCAGGTAACCCAGGATCAAGCGACGTTCCCTTTTCGGGAGCCTACTACCCGGTGACACATGCAGAAGCGCAAGCAGCTTTGGATTTATTTTTGCGGGAGCGGATGCACTTATTTGGTGATTATGAAGATGCGATCAAAGCACAAGAAAAGACCTTGTTTCATAGTATTTTAAGCCCTTTAATTAATGTGGGCTTGTTGAATCCTGCGGAGGTGGTTGAACGCGTAGCGGCATGCGATGGCCCATTAAACAGTGTGGAAGGGTTTATTCGACAAATTATCGGTTGGCGCGAGTTTGTCCAATTGCTCTATCGTAAAATAAGTGTCCAACAACGCACCACGAATTATTGGGGATTTACGAACGAGATGCCGGTCGCTTTTTACGACGGAACCACGGGCTTAGAACCCATCGATCAAACGATTCGCAAACTCTTGAAAACGGGTTATAATCACCACATCGAACGACTCATGGTATTGGGAAATTTCATGCTATTGTGCGAAATCAAACCGGATGCCGTCTATCGCTGGTTTATGGAAATGTACATCGACGCGTATGATTGGGTGATGGTTCCTAACGTCTATGGCATGTCGCAATTTAGCGATGGCGGATTGATGACGACGAAACCTTACATCTGCGGGTCCAATTACATTCTGAAAATGAGTGACTATCCGAAGGGCGAATGGCAGGAGATTTGGGATGGATTGTTTTGGCGATTCTTGGATATACAGCGGGAGACCTTCCGCAAAAATCCCCGTTGGGCCATGCTCATCAGTACCTGGGACAAGATGCCTTTGGAAAAAAAGGAAACGCATTTAAACAACGCGGAAACCTTTCTAGCTCAGCTTTTTGCTTAGTTTATTCCAAAAAGAAAAGAAGCTGTTGAACTCGCCTGCTAAGTCTGGGGCCAAAGAAGGGTGTGCCTCGCGAACCCCATCAAAATGGGCATTAATGGGATGATCTCGGAAAATGGCTTTGATGTTAAGCGATGCATATTCTCCATAATAAATCTGCAATCCTGGAATGTTTTCAGCGAGGGAAAGAATAAACTCCATCGTCTTGGGGGCCATCGGATGTTTCGTAAAATGACTTGGCTCCAAGACCAAAATTCGATTGCCTTCTTCCCCTTCGTGAAACGTAGGATCGAGCGTATAATGGGTATAAACGAACGTGGGTAGCTCTTCCTGAATCTCGAGTGCTTTCGTCACGGGGGGCGTGAAAACAAGGTCGGCCTTAGCAGATTTTCTCAATTCCTCTGGCACCTGAAGCAAGGGCAATTCCTCGTACGTACAATCCAAAAAAGAGCCCTCTTGGCTGCTGCCCGTGTATTTATTGATATTTTCTTGGTTCACATAATATAGCTTATTACTAAATGTCCCGGCGCACCATTGCCAGCTCAAGGCATTACTCGCTAAATCGCCGTCCAACAAATGGTAGTACAACCAGGCCGCAGGTTCAGACCAATGGTATTTTCCCACGTTGCAGGTGATGGCCGCGAGGTACATGCGCAGGTGATTGTGGAGGTACCCTGACACAGAAAACGTGCCTAAATGTGCATCCAAGGCCTTAATTCCGGTAGAAGCCTCGAGTACTGCGACTGGAATACCTGAATGCAAAACACCTTCCTGGGGGTGTCGAATATCGTTAAAAATGGCATCTCCTTTTTGAAACCACGTGCGTGTATAAAATTCGCGCCAAGCTAATTCTTGTATGAATTTTTCCGCCTGTTCCATGCCGATGCCGCGGTCTTTTAGTCGGGCTACAACTTGTGGAACGGTGATAAATCCGCGAGATAAATACGGGGAAAGATAGGAAACGCCTCCATTTAAAAAGTTGCGTGTCCGAGCATAACGCTCAGGATCAAACTGATCGATGCGTTCGTAAACTGAATCTAAGTTGGCAGGAAAATCCACTAACGTTTACTGATTTTATTCATGCTGATACTACGCTGCAAAGTGCATTTGAAACGGGGATCTACCGCAACGCGCTTTTGCAAATGTTTGGTACCACGACCCGTCATGCGCTTGCGCCACATCCGAAAACTAGACTCTTTGCTGTTTAGGCGCATGAATTCGATGACCTCTTTTTCTTTCAGCCCAAACTGAAATTCAATCGCCTCAAAAGGTGTGCGATCTTCCCACGCCATTTGGATGATGCGGTCGATGTCCTCGTCGGTAAACTT
>JAIXRT010000191.1 GCA_027485075.1 Cytophagaceae bacterium | reverse complement strand
TGGCGCGGCTTTGTATTTAAATCCAACCGTTGAGACGGAATTAGTTGTGGGTAAGGGTCGCGCTTATGGGGCCGAGTTTTTCTTGAAAAAGGCACGCGGTTTGCGGTTGACCGGTTGGGTTTCGTATACGTATGCACGTTCATTCCGACAAGTTTCTGCCACGGAAGGACAGTATGCTGCGAATTTTGGCAAGGAGTTTCCGGCTAATTTTGACATGCCACATAACTTTAAGTTTGTGTTGAATAACCGGTTGACGAAGCGTATTTCGTTCAACTCGAATTTTACGTTTACGTCGGGTCGGCCGATCACCTATCCGAATGGCCGCTATAAAATTTATGCATTTAATGACTTATATGATTATGGCTATGCGAATGGAATTTTCCCAAGGCCCGGTTTAACGCCAACAACCTATCAATATGGAGGATCGAACAATACCTTTTTGACGAGTACGACCATAAGGCCTTTATTGGATGGCTATTCGAGTCCAAGTTTTACCTTGCGAAATCAGGAGCGCATACCATTCTACATGCGTTTGGATATTGGCTTTACGATAGAACCTAAGGAAGGAAAACGCTGGCAGGGAAGTTGGAATTTCTCTGTTTACAATATTTTATCGCGCCAAAATGTCTATTCCATCTTTTTTAGGTCGTCAACTGGCTTGATTAATCAAGCGCGAACGTATCAATTATCCGTGTTGGGAGCTGCCATTCCATCCGTCACCTATAATTTTAAATTCTAATGCGGAGGATATTAGCTTTTGTGGGTTTGTTGGGTTTGTTGGGTTTGTTCTCTTGTGAAACGGAAATCACTGATTTTAAGACGGAGAACTTGAGTGATGCGGTGGTGGTATATGGTGAAATGACTAATCAAGCGGGGCCGTATACGGTTCGTTTAAATTATACGTCAGGCTATTCCCCTTTTGATGCTACGCAGTTTCAAGGAGAATCGATTCCGGGTGCGGATGTCCGCATTGTGGAAGAGTCTGGGTCGGCAATTGTGTTGAAGGAAATACAAAAGGGGATGTATCAAACGCCGGCTTCATTCCAGGGTCAAGTAGGAAAAAAGTACCGGCTAAAGATCATGACGCCGAATGGTTTGGACATTGCATCAAACTGGCAAGAGCTTTCTGCGCCTACGGAGTTGAAGACATTGAATTCCAAGTATGTGAATGCGGGAAAAGTAGAGGATATGTATTTTGAGATTCAGGCAAGTCTTCAGGATACGCGTGGGTCTGATGATTATTATTTCATCAAACGTCAAGATTTCATTCAATTTTTGACGACCTGTCCGACGCCACCGGCACCACCAGCGCCAGTACCTATTTGTTATAGTAAATGTTGGCAAGCTGTTCAAAACACCCAGCCTATCTTGATGGATGATGCATTTTTGGATGGCCGCGAGATTAAGGTTCCTTTGGCAGCGATTCCGTATGATGATTTTACGGAGTGGTTTGTGCAGCTGGAGGTGTACCATGTGGATAAGGCCACGCATCAATATTGGAAGCGTCAAGAGGATCAACGTACTTTAGGTGGTGGGATATTTGATAAAGTACCGGCACAGATTATTGGTAATTTGACGTGTTTGAATAATCCGGATCGTGAGGTACTTGGTTATTTTATGGTGGCGGGTAAGACGAAAAAACGCGTACTCGTAGATCGCTATAATGGAATTCCCGGGGAGTCTTATCAAAAGCTCGTCAATCTGGTTAATTTCAAGAAGTTACGTTATCAAGATTCACCCCTGTGGGATTGTCGGCAGGCGGCTTGGGTGCCTTATAATATCGGTTTGAATTTACCAGTTTACTGATTTAAAATCCACGTTTTTTTCCTCGCTCCTCCTTACCTTTGGCAATCCTCCAAGGTTTGCCAAAGGTAGGTGGGGGGGAACCCAAAGTAGTATGCTTGCATAATAAATTTTTTCTCTGCAAATTTGTTTCCATCTAAACAGAACAAGTATGCCAAGAGAATACGATCGCCGAAACCTCGATTTTATCCTAAAAGAGGTATTTAATTATGGTTCTTTATGTCAATATCCCCATTTCGCGGATTACACTCCAGATATGTTCGATATGGTTTTAGATTCTGCAGAGCAAATTGCAGAACGTCACCTACGACCACATTTTGTAGATGCAGATCGTAAGCAAGCTGAACTCATTAACGGCACCGTACAGGTGCACCCTTCAGTAGAAGCTTATGTAAAGGAAATGGGAGAATCTGGGATGATTGGTGCCACGTTTTCGTACGAGAAAGGCGGCCAACAACTCCCTTCGATTGTAGGTGGAGCGAATGAATTCATCAGAGGTGCAGCTAATAATTCCATTGTTATGTTTACGGGACTCAGTAATGGGGCCGCGCACTTAATTGCCAGTTTTGGATCCGAAGAACTTAAGCAGGCTTTCGTGCCCAATATGCTGAATGGCAAGTGGACAGGCACCATGTGTTTGACTGAACCGCAAGCCGGAAGTTCATTGAACGATGTGACCACTACCGCGAAGGATTTAGGAAATGGCACCTATGCCATCAAAGGTCAAAAAATATTCATCTCCGGTGGAGATAACCACTTTTCAGAAAATATCATCCACTTAGTTCTCGCACGTTTAGAAGGAGCACCCAAGGGTACGAAAGGAATTTCGTTGTTTGTGGTTCCCAAGCGCCGACAAGAAAACGGGCAATGGGTTTCTAACGAAGTTTTGTCGATGGGACTCTATCATAAAATGGGCCAAAAGGCTACGCCTGCACTTCACTTATCTTTTGGCGACAAGGGCGATTCCATTGGCCACTTGGTAGGCGAGCCTAATAAAGGTCTCATGTACATGTTCCAAATGATGAACGAAGCACGTTTAGGTGTGGGCATGGGCGGCGCCTACATCGCCTCAGCCGCATATCATTTCTCCAAACAATATGCCTCCGAACGTAGTCAAGGCAGAAAGTTGACGAATAAAGATCCGGAGACTCCACCTACACTGATTCAAAATCATCCCGATGTGCAACGGATGTTGTACTACCAAAAATCAATTGTTGAAGGAGCCATGGGATTACTTTTCCAATGTTTCCTTTGGGAGGATTTATCCAAATGTTTGGAAGGAGACGCGCAACAAGAAGCTCAAATCTTATTAGATCTGATGACTCCTGTCGCGAAAACATATCCAGCCGAGCAAGGATTTTTAGCTGTCAACCAAGGACTTCAAGTGTTAGGAGGTTACGGATATACCGAGGATTTCCCGTTGGAGCAAATGGCACGTGACGCCCGAATTATGTCCATTTACGAAGGCACGACAGGTATTCACGGATTAACTTTATTAGGCCGAGGTATCCCAAGCGCCCAAGGAAAGGCAGTGCAAGCTTTGGTGAAGTTGATCCAAGCCGATATCCAAAAAGGAATGTCATTGGAAAAAACGAAACCCTATGCGGAGCTTTTGGCTCAAGAATTAGCGAGCTTGAACAAAGTTACCATGCATAAATTAAGCAAGGCCGCACAGCCAGATGTATTCTTAGCAGATTCCACGCTTTACATGGAATTGTTTGGCTTGGTTGTCGTTGCTTGGCAATGGTTAAAGCAAGGGAATGTGGCCGCGGAGGCACTCGCAAATAATAGCGGCGAACAAGCTTTCTATCAAGATAAGATTCATACCATGAAGTTTTTCTACCATTATGAGGTTCCTAAGGCCTTAGGTTTGACAAAACGTTTGCTTGATGACGAGATTTTAACCATTTTTGAATAAAATTAATCGACTTTAAACTTCATCATTATGCTTAAAAAGCTCTTTGCATTCGGATTGCTACTGTGCTCCCTGCAAGCTAACGCGCAATACAACGCGTATGAATTGTTTCATCCTCTTTGGAATTACGGACCCGTTTCTTCAGCTCGCTCTGCAGCTGGAACGCCCGGACCAGGTTATTGGCAAAATGTCGCCGACTACAAAATATCTGCTTCATTAGACGATACCAAACGTAAGATTTCAGGAGATGTAGAGATTACCTACAAGAATAATTCTCCTGATAAATTGCCTTTTCTTTGGTTACAATTAGACCAAAATTCGTTCAACACGCAATCGCGCGGAGGTAAAACAACCCCTGTGTTGGGAGGCCGTTTTGG
>JAIXRT010000108.1 GCA_027485075.1 Cytophagaceae bacterium | reverse complement strand
GTCGCTGCTGCCGTAATCACGAATACCGCCCAAGGCTGACCCGCCACATCAAACGCATACGCTACCGGTGCCTTCAATGCATCACCCGTAATATCTTTGTAATTGATCATCCCAGTTAACACCAACGACACCGCGATGTACAAAACCGTACAAATTAATAAAGAAGCAATAATCGCGAACGGCATATCTTTCTTCGGATTAATCGCCTCACCAGCTTGTGTCGACACTGCATCAAATCCGATGTAAGCAAAGAAAATTGCCGAAGCACCGGATACGATTCCACCCCAACCATACGCTGGCAACATTTCACCGTTCTCATGTTTCACCAAAGTCTCCTCAGGAATGAAGGGAGTCCAGTTAGCCACATCTATGTAAAATGCACCCATGATAATCACGAATAAGATCACCGCAACCTTTAAAATAACGATTAAATTATTGGCACTGGCTGCTTCTTTAATTCCTCGAACCAAAATCCATGTCACAAACCAAACAATCACTAATGCAGGCAAATTCACAGATGCACCGCCAAATGAAACTGGGTCATTAGTTAGGTTCGCAGGCAAATGAATCCCAAAAAGGTGCAAGAGTTTATTAAAATAACCCGACCACGATACGGCCACTGTCATCGCTCCCATGGCGTACTCGAGAATCAATCCCCAACCAATAATCCAAGCAAATAATTCACCTACTGTTCCATACGCGTACGCATACGCACTACCTTCTACCGGTAACATAGCCGCAAATTCCGCATAGCAAAGCGCAGCAAAAATACAGCCAATACCTGCTATAATAAAGGATATAGCCAAAGCCGGACCTGCATGAAAATGAGCAGCTGTTCCTGTCAAAACAAAAACTCCTCCACCAATAATCGCACCGATACCAATGGCGGTTAAACTCCATTTACCCAAAACCCGCTTGAGCTCACTTTTTTGCATGTCTTGCTCAAACATGTGCATGGGTTTCTTTCTCCAAATACTGTTATCCATAGTAAATTAATTTAATGAAAAAGTTAAATGCCGGTCACTTGTTCAAGCAACCGGCATAAAATTATTTCTTTGGTTTAGATGATGTTCCTAAGTCAATTACAATAGGTGCCGCCACAAAAATAGACGAATATGCACCAAACACAACCCCGATAAACATCGCAAATGAGAATCCACGTAATACGTCACCTCCGAAGAACAACAACACCGTTACTACTAAGAATACCGTTGTCGCAGTCATTACCGTACGTGACATCGTATGGTTAATCGACTCATTAATCGTTTTGATCATCAAGGCCTTATTACCTAAATCTGGATTCACACCGATTTCCTCACGGATACGGTCGAATACAACCACGGTATCGTTAATCGAATAACCAATTACCGTCAAAACCGCAGCGATGAATACTTGGTCAACTTCTAATTCAAATCCGAAAAAACGAACAATACCTACCATACCCAATACCACTAAGGTATCGTGCAACAAGGCTACAATTCCACCCAATGAATATTGCCATTTACGGAAACGAATCAAGATGTAAATAAAGATCGCAATCAAGGCATAGAAGATTGATACAAACGATTGCATCAAGATATCATCCGCTACTGTTGCGCCTACTTTAGACTCTGATACGACTTTCGGAGCAGCTGAAGCAAAATCCTTCAAACCTGTTTCCAATGCCGTACGCACCGTATTGTTCGCTGTGATTGACTCATCTTCAACTAAATACGAAGTCGTAACTTTTAATTTCGTGTCACCGTTGAAGGTCTTCACTTCAACACCTTTTCCACCAAAATCATCTGCCAAAGCTTCCTTCACTTTGTCCGTTGGCACCGCTTGATTAAACTCAACTACATACGAACGACCTCCTTTGAAGTCAACACCCAAGTTGAAGCCACCTTGCATAAATACGACGATCGCTCCTGCAGCAATCAATCCCCATGAGAACCAGTATGAATACTTACGCTTTCCAATGAAATCAAAATTCATGCCTTTGAACAAATCACGTGAGATAAATGTCTCAAACGTCATTTCTTTTTCCTTGCCTGCCTTGATCGCACGTTTAGCCATCCACTCCACAAGGATATGTGAAATGTACACCGCTGTAAATACCGACGTAACCAAACCGATACAAAGTGTTACACCAAATCCTTTAACTGAACCGGATCCAAAAATGATTAAGATAACACCAATCAAAATCGTTGTGATGTTACCATCCAAAATCGCACTTAATGCTTTCTCGTAACCTACATTGATTGCATCCAATAGACCTTTACCTGCACGTAATTCTTCACGAATACGCTCATTGATCAATACGTTCGCATCTACCGCCATACCTAAGGTCAACACGATACCTGCGATACCTGGTAAAGTCAATGCCGCTTGGATTTGAACCAATACTCCGGCAATAAAGAATACGTTGAAGAATAAGGCCAAATTAGCCATCCAACCTGGAGTTCCGTAGTAACCTACCATAAATACGATTACTAATACCAAGCCTAACAACATCGACATATAACCTTGGTTGATTGCCTCCGCTCCCAATGATGGACCTACGAATGCATCTTCTACGATACGCGTTGGCGCTGGTAATTTACCCGCCTTTAATACGTTGGCCAAATCTTTTGCCTCCTCAACCGTAAAGCTTCCTGAGATCGAAGAACGACCTCCTGGAATCTCACCATTAATTACCGGTGCTGAGTATACGTAACCATCCAATACAATCGCAATGCGACGACCGATATTCGCACCTGTCAAGTTTTTCCAGATACGTGCACCTGTTCCATTCATAGACATGGTTACTTCCGCGCGACCTGTTTGATCAAAATCTTGTGCTGCATCCGTGATCACATCTCCTTCCAAAGGAGCCTTTTGACCTTCTGCTTGCTTTAATGCTTCTAAAGATAAAATCTCATCTCCGTTTGTAGCTGGAATACCTTTCGCCGCCCAGGCAAACTTTAAATTCGCTGGGAAGAAAGCACGCACATCTGCACGACGGAATAAGGCATTTACACGTGCTGTATCTTTCACATAAACACCGATACCATTACCTGTTTGAATAAACAACTTCGTCAATGCTGAACCTGCAGCTGTATCAGTTTTCGCTTTACCAGCTGAATCTTTCGCTGGAGCGGCTAATTGAGATGCCAAAGCATTGCTTGTCGTATCTTTCGCTGGTGAGGCTGCAGGAACTGCCGCAACTTTCGGAGCTTTTGCTTCCCGATCTAAAATCGCACCTAATGCATTTAAACCTGCACCGTACTCGTTCAATTCATAACACTCTACAAACTCCAACTTCGCTGCACCAGATAATAACTTACGTGCACGCTCTGGATTCTCAACTCCTGGTAACTCAACCTGAATACGGTTAGAACCTGGTAAACGCTGGATGTTTGGATTTGCTACACCAAACTTGTCAATACGTGCTTGGATAATCTTGTAAACACGATCCACCGCACCGTCAATCTCCCCATCAATCACACGCTTTACTTGTGAATCCGTGGACGTAGATGAAATTTTTCCACGATTCACAGAATTAGAGAATATGGAAGCCAATGTTTGATTCGGAGCGATACGCGCAAATGCATCGTAAAACAACTCATTAAACGATGACGTCGAAGTAGCTTGTGCAGCACTTGCTTCTGCCAAAGCCTTCTCGAAGTTTGGATCGTTTGATTGTCCTGAAAGTGCACGCAAAATTTCTACTGGAGAAACTTCTAATACTGCGTGTAAACCACCTTCTAAGTCAAGACCTTTTTGCAACGCATATTGCGTCACTTCTTGTAAGGTATAACCGATGTAAACCGGTTGCTTCCAAAGGGAATCAATGAAGTGTAAACGCTTCGCTGCATCCACTTTGCCATCGGCCGTAGTGGCATACTTAATTGCTTGTTCTTTTAATTGGTTTGACTTCCATGTAAATGATAGGAAGAAAATACAAAGGGCTGAAATAATCGTAGACAGCCAAATAATGGCACTTTTGTAACGCATAACTTTAAATTAAATGGTAAATAATAAATTGTAAATGAATATTTCCTTCGGACTGATTACCTCCGGACTTCTTTGTCGTGACTAGCGACTAGAGACTGGTGACTTTACTTCAGGGAGCCAGCGTGGCTATAAACTGAGTTAACAAGATGCGCATGAATTGCGTCCGATGAATTACAGACGGCAATTTAATCGCTAATTGAGGAGCTTGCGCCGAAAAAATCTGAATACTCGGGAAGACAAAATCTTGTGGAAAATCAAGGTTCGTGCTAGAGCTTACCTGGTACACATGTTGCTCAGCTACCTGGAACGTCTTTTGATGTTTTTCTGTTTTTACCTGCGAATCATCTGCTTTTACCAATGAAATTGGCTTTGCCACGAGCCAAAAAAGCACGGGCATAAACAAAATCAAATGAAAAAACTGAATCCTCTTTTGCATGATAGGCAGCAAAAATAGGATAATTTTCTTAGAAATCAATTCGGAATGGAATTTTCGTAAATTTGCCTCTCCAAAAACATACCATGTTCAATTATTTAGAACCATCCTACCTTCATGCATTTATCCAATCAGCTTTAGCTGAGGACATCGGATCCGGAGATCATACCTCGCTGTCTACCGTTCCTAAGGATGCCAAAGGGGCGGCTCAATTGCTCGTCAAGGACCGAGGGGTATTGGCCGGTGTGGAATTATCTCTGCTGATTTTTAAGGAAGTAGATCCAACTTTACAAGTAGACGTTTTCATACATGACGGCACATGGATCGAACCAGGCCAAATCGTTTTAGAGGTTGCCGGATCATCACAATCCATTCTTAGAGCAGAACGTTTAGTATTAAATTGCATGCAACGCATGTCAGGCATTGCGACCTATACCCGTTCTTTGGTCAATATTTTGGAAGGGACACCGGCTAAATTATTGGATACACGCAAGACCACGCCCAACTTCCGTTTGGCGGAGAAATGGGCTTGCAAGATCGGTGGGGCGGTGAATCACCGCTACGGTTTATTCGATATGATACTTATCAAAGACAACCACATCGACTTTGCAGGTGGGATTCAAAATGCCTTAGAAAAAGCGTTTGCCTATAATGCGGGTAGAAAAGAACCACTCGAAGTGATGATCGAAGTGCGAAACGAAACTGAATTAGACGAGGTTCTGGCGATTGGGGGAGTAAAGCGTATCATGTTGGATAACTTCAACCCTGAACGCCTCCGCGCCGCGATTCGTAAAATAGACGGTCGGTTTACCACCGAAGCATCCGGTGGTATCAATGAAAAAACACTCCGCGCCTTTGGTGAAACAGGCGTAGATTATATATCGGTAGGTGCCCTTACGCACCAAATGAAAAGTTTAGACCTTAGCCTTAAAGCGAAATGAATTTAGTAGACGAAGCACAAGCTGTTGGGTATATTGCCCGCTCAACCCCGAAAGGTGTCGAATTAATTACAGAAATCCAGCGACTGAAAAAGGAAAAAAATGCCGTGATTTTAGCGCATTATTATGTGGATGGCGAGATTCAGGAATTGGCCGACTACGTAGGCGATTCACTCGGTTTATCCCAAGCTGCTGAAAAAACAGAGGCCGACTTAATCGTTTTCTGTGGCGTTCATTTCATGGGCGAAACAGCTAAAATCTTGAATCCATCCAAAAAAGTGGTGGTTCCCGATTTCAACGCGGGATGCTCGTTGGCAGACTCCGTACCTGCCTCCGAATTTGCAGCGTTAAAAGCGGCACATCCTGATGCGATTGTTGTTTCGTACATCAACTGCTCAGCAGAAATCAAGGCGATGACCGACATCATCTGCACCTCTTCCAATGCGGTTCAAATCGTCGAGTCTATTCCGGCAGATCGTGAAATCATTTTTGCGCCGGATGCGAATTTAGGACGGTATGTAGCACATAAAACAGGTCGAGATTTGATTCTTTGGGAAGGCGCTTGCATGGTGCACATCGACATTTCATTAGAAAAATTAAACACCCTGAAAAAGGAATATCCGGATGCGTTATTGATCGCTCACCCGGAATGTAAGGAAGTGATTTTAAAGGAAGCAGATTATGTGGGATCGACCACAGCCCTTTTGAAATTCGTAGAAACTTCTCCAAATTCCACCTTTATCGTCGCAACGGAGGCTGGCATCATGCACAAAATGAAGCAAGCCGTACCGCACAAGCATTTGATTCCAGCACCGGCCAACGAGCAAAATACCTGCGCATGTTCCGAATGTCCCTACATGAAAATGAATACGTTGGAAAAATTATACAATGCCTTGTACTACGAACTTCCAGAAATCAATCTGGAGGAATCCATCCGCATCCCAGCGTATAAGGCAATGAAGAAGATGTTGGAAATTAGTCAATAGACTTTAGACACTAGACGCTAGACGTTGGCCCTTTTGGCAAACCTTCTGTAGAGACGCGATACTTCGCGTCTGCAAAACAAAAAAAGACGCGAAGTATCGCGTCTCTACAATCTTTGCCAAAGAAACTTTCGACTAATGACTAGCGACTGCTAGCCAGTTAAACGTGATACATCACGTTTAACTGGCTAGCTCAAACATCGCCTCAATCTCCACCGGGATATTATCAGGCAAAGTTCCCATCCCCACAGCGGAGCGAACACCAATCCCATTTTCGTCTCCCCAAACTTGTGCAAACAATTCTGAGCAACCATTAATCACGTACGGATGACGTAAAAAATCATCCGTCGCATTGACCATACCTAATACTTTAATGACACGCTTGATGCGGTTCAAAGAACCTAACTGCGCTTTCAAAGTCGCTAAAATCGTCAAACCCACTTGCTGGGCCGCTAATTTTCCCGCCTCCATATCCATATCGGCACCGATACGCCCAATGATCAAAGACGCATCCGGCAACACAGGTCCATGTCCGGAAACATAATAAAATTCCCCTACCTGCAACCCGGGTTTATATACGCCTAAGGGTTTAGGTGCGGGAGGTAATACAAGGCCTAAGGCCGCAAATCTTTCTTCTGGAGTACTCATGATTTGGTATGTAATTGTCTAATAATTTCAGCGATTAACCCAGTCCAGCCTGTCTGGTGGTTAGCCCCTAAGCCCTTTCCTGTATCACCATCAAAATATTCAAAGAATAAATGAGAGTCCTCATGCAATTTTTCATGTCCATCGTACATCGGCACGACGCCTTTGGCATCGGGTATAAACATGGCCAATAACCTTCTAGAAACACCTTCGGCGGCGTCTTTGATGTTCATCATCTCGCCTGAATTCGTTGGAAATTCTACTTCATAATCCGTCCCGTAATAAGCCGAAAACTTACTCAAGGAGTCTAGAATTAAATAATTCATCGGAAACCAGATAGGTCCGCGCCAATTGGAATTCCCACCAAACATATCTCCAGTAGACTCAGCCGGTGTGTAATCCACCTGCAATGTGCCTCCTTCAAAATTGAATATATAGGGATTTTCTTTGTGGTACTTCGATAAGGTGCGAATGCCGTAGTCCGACAAAAATTCCGTTTCGTCAAACATCCGTTTCATAATCATTTTCATTCGGTGGCCACGCAAGATGGACAACAAACGCGTCTCCCCTTTTCCAGGTTCATACCAGCGCGAAATCAAACCTGCCAAATCAGGGCGATTATTCAATACCCATTCCACCCGCCGCTTAAAAGCAGGTAGTTTTTCGAGCATTTCTGAGGTTAACACTTCAACAGCAAATAACGGAATAAGACCTACCATCGAGCGTACTTTAAGCAATTCCGCACTCCCATCTTCTTTATGCAACATATCATAGTAGAATTGATCATCCTCATCCCACAAATTCAGTTTGTCACCACCGATCGACTGCATGGCTCCTGCAATGTGCAAGAAATGCTCAAAGAATTTGGAAGCCATATCCTGGTAAACGGGATTTTCAATGGCTATCTCACAAGCAATTCGCAGCATATTCAAGCTATACATGGCCATCCAACCAGTACCATCTGCCTGCTCCAAGTGACCACCTGTTGGCAATTTCGCCGAACGGTCAAACACCCCAATATTATCCATACCTAAGAATCCCCCACCAAAGATGTTGTTTCCTCCCTCATCTTTTAAATTAACCCACCAAGTGAAATTCAACAATAATTTATGGAAGATGCGCTCTAAGAAAACGACGTCTCCTTTGCCATTCATTTCTTTGTCTATCTCATACACTTTCCACGTCGCCCACGCATGCACCGGTGGATTCACATCTGAGAATGACCATTCATACGCCGGAATTTGTCCGTTCGGATGCATGTAATACTCACGCAGAATAACGGCTAATTGACGCTTCGCAAAATCCGGATCCAACCGGGCCAAAGGCAAGGTGTGAAATGCTAAATCCCATGCGGCAAACCACGGATACTCCCATTTATCTGGCATAGAAAGAATATTAGACGCGTACATGTGACGCCACGTGCTATTTCTTCCCTGCCTTCGAGAGGCATCAGGCTTGGGCATCGCCGGATCGCCTTTGATCCACTCAAAGACATTATAGTAATACCATTGCTTCGTCCACAACATCCCGGCATAAGCTTGACGTTGTAGATTTTTTAAATTCTCATCTACTATCCCAGGTTGTAAATCCGCATAAAAATCATCTGCCTCCTGCTTTCGTAAGGCAAAGATTTCATCAAAATCCGCAAATGGCTCGCGCAATGTTAGATTTGTTAAACGCAAACGGTACACTTTGGTACCACCGGCAGGAATCTTATCCGCATATTTAACCGAGGCTTTTGTACCAATGTGATTCGGATTTACCGTGTGCTTATTCTTATTGACAACATATTCATTGATCCCATCTTTGGTAAAATGTGTCAAATTGGGTGAATTATACAATCGCTGAAAATTGGTTTCGTTTTCACAGAACAAAAATTCATCGGCCTCCTCCGCATAAAGTTTGAAGCGACCTACGACGCGGTGATCAATCTCAATAAATGAGTGACCTACGCCGGTCAATAACGGTTTGTAATTGTATTTTTCATAGCCCCAGCACCACGTATTGCGATACCAAATTGTTGGCAACACAGTAATCGGAGCGGCTACCTTCGAGCGATTCACGACGGTTACCTGAATCAAAATATCTTGTTCATCTCCTTTGGCATACTCCATGGAGATATCAAAAAACTCATTATTATCAAAAATCCCTGTATCCATCAGCTCGTATTCGGGCTCATGGCGTGTGCGTTTCCGACTTTCATCGATGAGTTTTTGATAAGGGAAAGTGTGCTGCGGGTACTTATACAGCATTTTTTGATAGGAGTGCGTAGGCGTCGAATCCTGGTAGTAATATAGTTCTTTTACATCCTCACCGTGATTCGATTCACTGCCAGTCAAGCCAAAAAATCGCTCTTTTAATATATGATCCCGGTGATTCCAAAAAGCAAACGAGAAACATACATGCTGTTTATTATCTGAAATTCCTC
>JAIXRT010000270.1 GCA_027485075.1 Cytophagaceae bacterium | reverse complement strand
GACTTTGCGTTTTATTAAATTCAATTTTATTTATATAGCTGTTACTTACGACAACTCGAGCGAGTTAAAGACCGTATTTGCATCTTATTTCCCAAAATGCTAAATTGATTGTTCTAAATAAATCTAATGAACATCTATATTTCTGGAACACCAGGGGTTGAAAGTGGCGCTATTAAGGAAACTATTCGATTTTTAAATAAATCTAAAGGCCCATTTAAGTTTATTAAATCAAAAGATATTAGTGAAACTCAATTAAAAAGAGTTTTGAATTCAGAAAAAACTATTGAATCGTTTTATTTTAATCAATTAACTGATATTGCAAACTTCTATCGAACTGCATTTGAAATTGAAGATGATGCATTTTTAATTTTTCTTTCAGACTATAAATTAGACTACGAAGAATACGATGAAAAAAAAAGATGGTTTAGCTATTTCTCTGATAAAAACATAATTGTAAAAACTTATGGTTGGGAATTGTACACATCAAATAGAGAGTATCTAGCAATTTCACATCAAATTATTGAGAATGTTTTTCAAATTTTGTCTGGATTACATTTAAAGTCATATGAAAGATGTCAAACATTTCATTTAAATAATACCACAGTTTGTATTAATAGTTTTTCATTGTTTGAAGAAGAAATTAAAATAAAATTATTATCAGGTGTAATCTGCGAATCCTGTATTACTAAATTTTTAAATGAAAAAGCAAATAATAAAATTGCATATTCTCAAATTGATGATATACTTGAAAGAGTAAGAATTGAGCTAAAAGTTAAAGTAAAAGTTGACCCCGAATTTAAAAATATAATTGTAAATGAAGATGGTTCAATAATAATCGATGGTGAAAATATTGTTTTCAAAGACAAGTATTTACATTATATATATTTATTTTTTCTCATAAACTCTAGTAAATGGTTTACTGAAAAAAATATTTTCGAGTACAATGGAACACTAACAGAAAATCTAAAAAGCTTAATTAAGTGTTACAATATTGTGAGAGGTAATGGTTTTACTCCACCTGAATCAAATCCAATACCTAAAAATATTTTAAGGCATATAAATAATTTGAACCATAAAAAATCAACCTTCAATAGTTATCGGTCTGCAATTGGAAAATTTGTACCAGAAAATTATGGTTTTATTAGTTTGAAAAATGGGAATAAAACTTACCGGTTTTCGGTCAATATTCCAGAAGAAATAATACAATTACCAAAGTCATTTTTAGGTTTTCGAGTAAACGATTAAAAATATTTTTAGAAAGTTAGCGCTAACTTTTTCAAGTCAGCACTATGTTGTAAAAAACTTTTAATCAAGGTATTATCCTTTTAATTCGTGCTCCCACATTTGTAACATGAAGTCGCACGAAGGCCCCCACTATCAAGAGGAGTTACCCTTGAAAAGTGTTTCGAACTTACCAGGTGAGTCGGTCGGAAAACACAAATTTTCAGAAATTTCTATTTCTGGTAAATCGTATGAGGACTTAAGTCCTATGCTTCAGTCGAAGGTAGAATCGGCAGAAGATTTAGTAATGTTGTTAACCCTTGTTTCCTTTGAAAAGGAGGGTGGAGAGGAAGCTCAAAATCTTAAGTTAATTAAGACCATCTCAGCTGGTAAGATGGCGGTTCAGCGAGGGTTTAAATTAATGGAATCCTATCGAGCGGCAAAGAAGACACAAGGTCAAAATTCATTGACCGAGGCATTAGACCATGTAAGTCATTTTGGTCAAGGATTTGCTCTCTACAATAAGGACTGTAGAAGTCTTAAGGAGATTGCAGACAAGTCAGTACAAACGGTAGTATTATCTCCCCCGTACGGCTTGGGTCAAAGAATCTATCCAACAGGTGTGATGATTGCTGACCAATTGGGTTCTGAGTCATCATCTGATGGGTATGTAGAAAACTCGGTGACCGAGTATTACACAGAGATTCACCGTGTACTTAAGGACGAAGGAAGTCTGTTCATCAACATTGCAGATACCTACAAAGGGGTAAGTTGCTTGGTGACTCATAAGTTGGTGATTGCAATGGTTGAAAATGGATGGCACTTGGTCGGGGACTGGACGTGGAAGAAGACCAACCCAAAACCAGTAGGTAAAATTAAGCGTCTTGCGCCAACAACAGAACGAATCTTTCACTTTGTGAAGGACCCGAAGAACTATTTCTTTAGAGAGTTCACCCATTGGAAGCAAGGAGAATTGTTTGGTATTCAACGTGGCTGTAATGATGCCAAATCAGGCGACAAGAAGGATAGAGTCAAATGGTCATTAAAGAAACCTGTCAAACGCTTCAAGGACTTCCTTGATGAGCAGGATGTTAAAGGTGTGATTGAAGGTGCAGCATTCAATTGGGCGGAGTTACACAAAATTGACCCAGCCTTCAAACATCTGGCTCCTTTCCCAGCTTATTTGCCAATTTTACCAATCTTGATGACATCAAAGATTGGGGACACGGTGCTTGATATTTTCTCTGGTACCGGCACGACCTGTGAAGTTTCGCTACAATTAGGACGCAACGCAATTGGATACGACACGGACCCCGTGTCGATTGAGTTCTCCAAAAAGCGCTTGGACCTTGTGGAGCAAAACTTGCCGTCAAACGATGAAATATCTGACCTCGAAAATGAGTATATGACAGCAGCATAATCAATTCACCCCCTCATCACGAAATCAACGTGATGTAATCTAATCCCATCTTCTTGGCCCAAATATCCCCATAAACTATGGGTAAGGGATTCTTTGTCTCATTGGGTTTTGGATTGGGTCATTTTGACAATTGATGAGGGGATTTTTAAACAAATAAATTTTTAACAAATGAAAAAATTACCATTTCCAACAAAAATAATTACTGTTGACGTCTACTTATCAGTCTTTACGCAACAATATTTTGAAGTCCCATTGGACTATGAAATTTACGGTTCTTCACCTGAAGAGGCTTATCAGAATATAATCGATGACCTAAATGATGATGATTGTCCAAATGTCCTATATAAACCTGAACATCTAGATTTAGGGGAATATGGCTGTGACCTTAATTGTCTTGGAAATGAATTTGAGATTTATAATCCAAATGAAAAAACAGTACAAGTAAAAATATTTGAATCTCCGAAAACTAAAAGAGGCCGTAGATAATATGATTTAAGTAATCCCTAAGGATGTTGGGATAAATAAACATCCGTTAATCATTAACCTTAAGGTGTATAGGTCAACCTTGTATTAATCATGGCAAATATTGCCCCAAGTACCAAAAAAATTCATGTTGAGTTTTTTTACGAAGCCAGAGGTTTTCAAACTTTTGAAGTTCCATCGAACTATGTTATTTCTAGTGGTAGTCAAAGCGATGCATATCATGAACTAATGACAAACTTCATTAGCAATGTGGACATGTGTTTAGAGCATGGACCTGTTGACATTTATGAATGTGGCGGTAGTAAAGGTGTTTTCAAAAGATTTGGAGATTTTATTGAATCCAACAATGAGCAGTTACAAGTTGTGGATTTTGAGTTAATCGAATTGATTAACGAATTGGACGAGGAAAATGAAGACGAGGACGTAGATTTCTAAAAAGGTAAACATGAAAATTGTAATACCAACTTCTGTTGATGTAAAAGCTATGGTGGCGGGACTTAATGTCTCGCCAACCAAGGCGAAAGGATTCGAGATGAGAATCAATTATTTCTTATCACAGGTAATGACCACCAATGAAAATTGGAAGATAAATAAGGACAATAATTTCTATCGGAATATATGTTCTGAGGTGATGAAACAAATCATTGGTGACGATTACTACGATATAGTAGGTTTGCTCACAAGTAAAATTAACCCCGTGGTGGAATGTGACGAATCATATTCCAACCTTCCTGATAAGGAACCCAAATGCAAAGGATACAGATTAACATCCCAATATAATACTGGGGAATACGTGTACCGTCAACTGCCTGCCAAATTTGCTTCCAAGGTATTAAAGTACCTTCCCGAAGATGCGGAGTCTATAAGAATGACCAAACATTATAGTTTCTTGATAGAGCAATACCATAAACATCAAATGGGTATTAATCCCTCTGTCTACGACTACATTTCAAACTTTGGTCAAGAGCTACTCCATCGTGTGGATGAAAACAACTGTTATCAAAAACAACTGATTTATAATGTTGTTGGTCGATGGTTATTTGATGTTCAGAAACTTGAAGATGGAGAACTAAATCCTATGGTTGCCGGTAGTAATCATAGAGTGAATTCGGTATTCACTAATCTACCTAAAGTATTAAGAGGATTTGTGGAATGTAGCGGTAAGCCATTATACTCCATTGATTTAAGTGCTAGTCAACCTTATATTTTAAGTAAGGTGATGAATAATAGTTTTATTGAAGGTGTTGGTTATGGATTCAATCTTTGTACTATCTATAGAGATGTATATAATAAGTTAAATAATAGTGGATTAATTAAATATAACTTCTTTAATCCTATTTCAGGTAGGTATCCCTTTATGTGGGGTGAATTTTTCTTCCCAAATGAAGTTCAATCAATAGTTGAATTTCAAGAAATCCCATTTAATAATGACTTCTACAAATATGTCATTTCAAAAGGGTTTAATACTCCAATACATGATGATGAATTTCTTAGAATGAGAAAGGAGTTTAAGGATAAGATGATGTATATTCTTTTTAGTGATAAAAGGGGATTTAGACAACATGATGACCAAATAAAGATGTTCACTAAAATATTCAGCGGTGTGAATAAATGGCTGGAGTTATCACATCAGGTTATTGGTAAAAGAGAATTCGCCTTAGTCATGCAAAGGTGTGAAAGTTGGTTACTGATACACAATGTCTGCCGGCAATTTTTGAACCAACAAACTGATATTCCTCTCTTCACCATTCATGATGGCCTATTCTCATATAAGGAATACACGCAAGACATTGCCAATTTGATTGTAACAACCTGTAGAGAATTTATTGGTGTAGAACCCGGCTTGAAAATTGAACCCCCCAGAACAGAGATTTACCCACGCCGGCAAGATGTCGATGATGAATGGGTCGAGATAAAACCCGTCAATTCAGAGGAACGATTTGAGGAGGTAAAAGGTGGGGTCTTTAAATCCAATATCGAACGAGGGCTATACTTTATATCCAATTATCGAAAATCTGAATCATATCAAAACGCAGCATAACCATGAAAAAAGTAATCATATATTCAAGAATTGCAACCATTGAAGACATAGAAGGTCCAAATCCACTAAATCGTCAAGAAGAAGAATTAATAGTCCATTGCCGGACATATAATTACCAAATCATCGGTGCATACAGAGAGATGTTTTCTGGGAAAACTTTTGATAGGCCCGAGTGGTCAAAATTAAAGTCCTATATTAAAAACAACCCGGGTGAAATCGACATGGTCTTATCTACAAATTTGAATAGAATTATCAGAAACCAAATTCTATTTATGAATGAGGTAGAGGTGTTTAAGGGTTTTGGAGTAGAAATACAAACAACATCAGAAAAAATAACCCTGATGGATAATTCCGAATTGTTAAAATATGGACCAACAATAGATTAGGAATAATTTAACAAAAACCAAAAATGCAGCATAATCCATATTATCGCCATATTTTTAAACACTTCATACCATGGTAAATCAAAAAGATGCAACCAAAATCCTGAATGCCGGTAAAACAAAGTTTACCACAGAACAGGTCCTATTGATAAGAGACTTTCTTTTGTCGCTAGCGGAAATCGAATACAGCAATTATATAAATGAAAATTTAAAAGAAGAAGAACATGACGAATGTTATACATTATATCCGGGTGAGTACAGACGAGCAAGCTGAAAAAGGATATTCACTTGCTCATCAAGAAAGTGTACTATCAAAGTTTTCTGAGGTAAAGGATTTTAAGGTTTTAAGAACATTCACCGAAGACTACTCGGCAAAAACCTTCGAAAGACCACAATGGACCAAAATCCTTGCATTCATAAAAGCAAACAAAGGACTGGTTCAAAAAATCGTTTTTTTACGGTGGGACAGATTTAGCAGAAATCAGTTAGACGCCCTAACTATGATTAAGTACCTCGATAAGTTGGGTATTAAAGTTGAATCTGTTGAACAGCCATTAGACTTATCAATACCTGACAATAAAATGTTATTGGCATTGTATCTGACGGCTCCAGAAATAGAAAACGATAAGAACTCTATTCGAACCACAGAAGCTTCAAGACGTGCAAAATTAGAGGGTTGTTGGATGGGTACAGCACCCAAGGGATATAATAACTTTAGAGATGGAAAGAACTCGACATTAGTCCGAAACGAGAAGGCTCCATTAATTATTGAATCATTTGAAAGAATGGCCTCTGGTGCATATTCGGCAGACGAAGTTCGTAAATGGTTATATTCTAAGGGAGTCAAAATGACCAAAAATAACTTCCCTTTCATTATTAGAAACCAAGTATATATTGGGAAAATTCATATTAAAGAGTACAAAGACAATCCCGAAGTATATTCAAAAGGACTACATGAGCCTTTAATATCAGAAGAACTATTTTATAGAGCTAATGATATTTTAGATGGCCGGAGAAGAAATATGAAGTTTGGATTAGATAAAACTGATTTATATCCTCTCAAGGGTTTACTAAAATGTCCTGTTCACTCACAGCGGTCATTAACTGCGTATGCCTCAACAGGTAGAAGTGGCTCAAAACATCATTATTATTTGTGTCCAAAATGTGACAAAACCCAAAGACACCGAATTGGAGATGTTCACAATAGCATTGAAGACATATTAAAATCAATTCAGTTTTCTGCAGAATCAGTTAAGTTATACCACGCAATTCTTGAGAAAGTAATGAGCCGCGAAGAAGTCAACAAGGCTAATGATTTATCCAAATTACAAAACGACATAGAACGTATTCAGACAAGACAGACAAACCTTTTAAATACATTCTTGGATGGAGAGTTAGGCTCTAAGGCATACAACGAAATAAAGTTCAAATTAGATGTTGAATTAGTGTCTTTGAATGACAAGGTTGCAAACATCAAAGAGAACGGTAGTTTATTTAGGAGCTATGTTAAAAAACACATTCCTATGTTAGAGAACCTCGTTTCCTACTACAGAAACGCTAATGGTACTACAAAATTCAAGATATTGAGTTGCATCTTTGATGAAAAACTGATAGTTGAAAATGGAAGAGTTGCAACCACCCCATTCACTGAACCAATTCGTGTCCTATTTGATTTAAACGAGGTTTTGAAAGAGTCTAAAAACAAAAAAGAGGTCGATTATGACCTCTTTTTGATTACCGCTCCCTCTCCTGGGCTCGAACCAGGGACCCCATGATTAACAGTCATGTGCTCTAACCAACTGAGCTAAGAAGGAATATTGTTCCTATTGGGACTGCAAAAATAGGGGGCTAAATCAATATATGCAAGATAGCCCCCTGTTTTTTTTGTTTTTATTTGTCAGACTTCTTCTTTTCCTCCTTCTTCTTCACTAAGTCTCCCGCATTCAGCTTCTTAGCTACCGTCGCATACGGACCCGAAATGATTTGTTGGCCATCCTTCAAACCAGAAACAATTTCAATGTGCTCAAAATCCGAAATACCTGTCTTCACCTCAACCTGCTTCACTTTACCTTTCTCCTCCACAAAGACCACCTCTCGGATGTTTTCCTTGCGTTTTCTTTCTGCATTGGCATCATCCTGCGTTTTCACTGCTGCACCATCCTCCGACGGCTTATCGCCCTCCGACTTCTTCTCTGCGCCCAACTCGCGGGTGGTAACAGACGCCAATGGCACCGTCAAAATATTCGACTTGCGATTCGTTAAAATCTCAACCGATGCAGTCATTCCTGGCTTTAATGGATACGACAATTTACCCTGAATCAAGTCCGCATACGAACTACGCAACACACGAATCTTAACCTCAAATTCCGTCACCGCATCATTGGATACCGCAGCCGCCGTTCCCGATGAATTCGCCGAACTTGCTACCTCATATACGACTCCCATAAACTTACGATCCGAAGATGAAAATGCATCCACATCAATCATAACCGTATCTCCCAAACTCACCCGCGTAATGTCATTCTCATTCACATTCACCCGAACCTCCATATTATTCAAGTTCGCAATACGCAACATCTCCGTTCCCGCCATCTGTGATGTTCCCACCACACGCTCACCAAGCTCGACATTCAACTTCGAAATAATACCACTCTGTGGTGCATAAATCGTTGTTTTTGTCAAATTCGTCTTCGCCTCTTTAAAGGCCGCCTCCGCTGATTTAACATTAAAATTCGCCGCCTTCACATTCGCTTTCGCTGCTTCTAAATCTTGTTTGGCAACGATGTAGGCCGACTGGAACTGATCGAAGTCGGCATCTGAAATAACCTTATCCTTGTGCAAACGATCGTTCCGATCAAAATCAATCTTCGCCTTGCTTAAACGCGCCTCACTCTGCGCCAATACCGCCTTGCTCTGCTCCGAACCCGCCTTTTGTGCATTAACCTGTGCCTCCGCACGAGCTAATAATGATACATAGTTATCTGGGCGAATCTTCAATAACTCCTGACCGGCTACCACTGAATCTCCCTCCGCCACATTTAAAGAAACAATCTCACCTGATACATCCGGAGAAACCTTCACCTCAACCTCAGGCTGAATTTTTCCCGATGCAGAAACCTTCTCCACAATCGTTCCACGCACCACCTTCGTATACTCTACTTCCGTAGGCTCTACCTTACCAATCCACTCCATCTTCTTCGCAAGCGCTAAACCCCCGAAAATTAATACCACCGCAGCTCCGATGATATACCATGTTTTTTTACCTTTCATATGCTTACTTGTTATTCAGTCGCTAGTCGTCAGTCACTAGTCACCAGTATGTTAATTAATATTTTATTTTCGCCCCAAAACGCTTACTTCTCACCTCTAAAACGTCAAACTTTTTCCTTGATAAAAATCTAAAATCTTCGTCCGGAATACGTAGTCATATTTGACCTGAACCAAACTCAAACGCGCCTTATCCAAATTTGTCTTCTGTAAATTATAGTTGACAAAATCAATCGTTCCCGCCGAAAACCGACTCTCCGAAGCGCGAAAGCTTTCTTCCAAAGCCGACACCTGTATCGCGCCCGCTTCATAACGCTTCGCCGCATTCAACATATTTACATACGCCTGCTCAATGTTTTGACGCAAGGTTAAGCGCGCGCGCTCCGCTTCAATCTCCGCATTGCGCTGCTGTAAACCTGCCTGTAACACACGCGTCCGATTCGCATATTTCGTGAAAATCGGAATGTTCAAATTCAATGAAACAACTTTATTTTGAGTATTATTCAATTGATCAAAATACCCTACCGTTGCGCCTGAT
>JAIXRT010000004.1 GCA_027485075.1 Cytophagaceae bacterium | reverse complement strand
TGAATAACCGGCTGGCAATTCACGGTGAATCCCCGACTTCTCGGGCGTATACTCTTCGACTTGTTGGCCCGGCTTAAACTCCATGGGGAAGCTTTTTTGTCCTAAGACAGATCCTGCCATACAGCAAAAAACAAGCACGAAAAAGTAAAATCTATTCATCGGATAAAATTAAGTAGGTATTAATGAAAATTAACTAATGTCTCAAATAATTGCATAAAATCGGGCCGAACCAAATCCGTATGCGCTAATTCCGCTGGGGTATGCGAAGTACTAATTCCGACCACTCGCATCCCGGCAGCCTGACCCGCGGCAATTCCCTGTAAAGAATCTTCGATAACCCAGCAGGCTGCAGGTTCAATGCCAACAAGCCCAGCCGCTTTCACATAAATTTCAGGATCTGGCTTCCCTTTCTGCACCTCAGCACCGCCGATAATCGCATCGAATTGATCACGAATATCTAAACCGTCGACGATGAAATCAATATTACCTGGTCCAGCTGAAGTAGCTAGCGCAGTTTTTATGCCATGGTCTCGAAGTTCTTTAAGAAATGTTATTAGACCCGGTGCTGGTTTGAGATGATCCCGATAAAATGCGCGGTAAATAAGCTCTTTTTCATCCTCGAGTACCTCCACCTCTTCACGGGATAACTCCCGCTTATAAAACCATTCAAAGGTATCTTTGGAATTCATACCGTTTAACTCCCGGTAAAAAATCTCTCGGGTCAAGGGAATTTGTTTGCGTTCACAAAAAAGCAACCAAGCGTCTACGTGATAGGGTAAGTTATCCACCACCACACCATCCATATCAAAAAGTACCGCTTGAAAATTCATGAGTTATACCGCTAAAGTCAATCCATCATAGGCCAAATGCACATGTGATGGCAGTTCTTTTTCCACCGCTGCATGCATGCCCATCATGTGACTGATATGGGTTATATAAGCCTTTTCTGGCTTAATTTTATCAATAACCTCGAGTGCTTCGTCGAGGGTAAAATGAGAAATATGTGTTGTTTTTCGAAGGGCATTTATCACTAGGACTTTAGATCCTTTGACTTTTTCTAGCTCTTCATCGGAGATGTAATTGGCATCTGTGATGTAGGTAAAATCGCCAAAACGAAAACCTAATACATCTAAATAATAATGCTTAACTAAAATGGGCGTAATGGTGACACCCGCAATCGTAAATGGCTTATTTTCAATCTCATGCACCTCGATTTCAGGCACACCAGGGTATTTATCTTCAGCAAATGCATAGGCAAATTCACGCTTCAATTGCTCGATAACGGGAGCTTGTGCATATAATGGAATACTTGATTTTTGAGCATAATTAAATCCTCGAATATCATCCATACCAGCGGTATGATCCTTATGTTCGTGGGTATATAAAACGGCATCTACTCGCTGAATACCAGCCCGTAAGATTTGTTGGCGAAAGTCAGGCCCCGTATCAATGATAAAACTTTTCCCTTCGGTTTCAATATGCATCGAAACGCGAAGGCGCTGATCACATGGATCCGTGGAGCGACAAACTTCACAGGTGCATGCAATCATCGGAATCCCTTGCGAAGTCCCGGTACCCAGAAACCTTACCTGGATCTGGGCCATCGAATTATTCAGTTAATGACTTAACTGTCGAAACAAGCGCATCAAAATTAAGTGGCTTCGCTAGGAAATCGTCGAAACCTACTGCTTTGAAATCTTCCATGGAGTAATTGCGCGCATTTCCAGTAATGGCAATCATGGGAATTTTAGATTTTTTGGTATCTGCTAAGGCACGAACCGCTTTAGCGCAATCCATTCCATCCATGACAGGCATATTGATGTCTAATAAAAGTATGTCAAAATCAGCTTTAGCTAATTCGTCTAATACTTGTTGGCCATTCTTAACGGCGTGAATCTCAAAATTTTGGAATTCTAAAATTTTACGCGCTAAATTTTGAATGACAGAACTATCTTCGGCGATCAATACTTTTTTCATAGGAGTACGTTAAACATGATAGAGGTAAACCTCACAATTGGGTAAAAATAGGGAAACAAAAGAAATTAAGCAATAAAAAAAGCGACCCTTTTGGAGTCGCTTTTAAAAAGAATTTGAATCACTTATTTCACATAGATCGAAACAGATGATTTATCCCAATCAAAGGTAATTTGTCCTTCTGGAGATACACCGATGTTGAACTGTTCAGTCATCGCATGCTCGCTAACTTTTCCAGTTACACGCAAAACATCTTTCTCAGCTTTGTACGTGTAAGCTCCCCATTGCTTTGGATCGCTATTAAAAATAATCGTCCATTCTGTAGGGCCAGGGATTGAAAACACAGAGTAAACACCTTTCGCCAACGGCTTTCCTTGGATGGTCACATCGTTCGAAAATTCAATTGTGGTTGCCTCATTGGCACCTGTTCTCCAAACTTCACCGAAAGGAACGATTGCTTTTTGCTCTTTCGTACCAAATACCAAACGTCCTTTGACAGATGGCTTTGCATACTTAACCATTACTTCAGTCTTACCCACCTTTTGAATAACAACAGCTGGTGGCGATGCCGGCGCTTTTTGCGCGAATGCACCAAAACTCAACACACTCATTAAAATAACTAGGTACTTTTTCATAATACGTTTTCGTTTAAATTTTTACAAATTAAGCCAATAATTCAATTTCAACACTACGGTTCGATCACGAATTTGAAAATTATTTGGACTGTAATTATCCGAGTAAACCACAAATAAATCAGAGGCTGGTTTATAACGCCATTGCAAGCGCATATATAGATTCATGAAATTGTTTTGTTGGTTCAACTGAAAGAAGGTCGCAAAAAATAATTTATTAGTAAATGTAATGTCCACTTTCGGGCGAATAATCCAGAACTGCGAGGAGATCTTATTGGCGGCCGCTTTGTCCGTTGCAGGAATGTACACATTTTGAATATCGTTATAATCTACTGCCATCGATATCGCACCGAATGGCTGGAATCGATAACCAATATCTGCGGTGATTCCGGTACGCCAACCGTCCCCGAAATATCCACCGAAACGGGACGTGATTGCATACGTGAATAACTTGATAGGTGATGAACCATAGCGCATGTTCAACGCATACCAATCATGCTCGGTACCTTTCAACACCTTTGCTTTGCGCATCCGAGTCGCATCGAAATCATCTTGCAACTTGACAAAATCATATGATAAATAAATACCAAATGTAGACCGATCCTTCATTGTTCCCTCATAAGAGACATAACTCGTGTTGTCCGTATATTGACCCTGATTATTCCACAAGTTCATCGTCATGAGTTTCAATGAGGAATAAAATAGGTTGATGGACTTATTCTTCGGATAAAAGATTTTAGCTCCATCTGTCTGCACCTGGAAATAATTTACGCGGGGAACATACCCCGTTTCCGGATTGTAATTCTCGCCTACCCACTGTTCTTTGATGGAGAAAACCCAATTGTTGTCGCCATATATCAAAGATGCTGCCTGCGAAAAATCCCTTGGTTTGTCTAAGGGACTTAATGTTTTGGCATAAAACAAAGATCCAGTCCAAAAATTATTAGCTGATGCGAGGTTATACTCAAAACCAACGTCCCGGTTGTAGGATTGAAAGCCATACTTTTTTTGCAATTCAGGGGTACTAAACGACTGTTTATTAACCATGTACATACCAAAGTTTGACCGCGCAAATAACTTCCGCTGCAAAGCAACCATCGAGTAATTTTGTGTGGGGATACCTTTCGCATCAATTCGTTCAGATTGAACATTCAATGCGCCGATACGCCAATCTTGATTTAACTTACCACTCAAACGAGCGCCATAGGTAATGGGCGTTTGCTCATAATTTCCATTTTGAGGATTGATTGTTAAACCAATTCGACGCGAGAAAAATGGCCGAATGTTTTCCGTTCCAAAACCATCAAATAAGTCCGAATTCTCAATAAAAAACTGCCTTCTTTCAGGATAGAATAATTCAAAGCGATCCAAGTTGGTTTGTTGGCGATCCACATCCACCTGCGAAAAATCTGGATTTATCGTCATATCCAAATTCAAACCCGAATTAATCGCCACCTTGATGTCCCCTCCAATTTGCTGCCGAAAGGCCGTTGGTTTATCCGATCGGTAATTCGCTGAGACACCAGATAGGGTATATGGAATAACTGAGATATTCTTTTTAGGTGCCGGAGGCGGTGTATCCCAAACAAGCACCCCAGCATATGCGAGTGAAGCAGTGGGAAATTGACGCGGCACGGGCGCCCAAGCTGATTTTTCTTTGGCTTTTAAATCATAGCGGGAGAAATTGATGCCCCAGCGTTTAATATTATCCTTATAGCGAATCGACTTAAATGGAATGGCTGCCTCGAAAATCCATGAATCCTTTTTATAGGTAGTAGCCGATTCCCATTTGTTGTCCCAATTTAAATTGACACGGAAGCCCTCGGACATTTGGCCGTCCCATTGTGCTCCTGCGGCATTCGCACCAAAAGCAAAACCGGTGGTTTTATCTTCAAACGTATCGATAAAGACTAGAAAATTATCATTCACACCAAAGCCAAAATCCCGTTTCATCGATTCCACCACATAAGCGCCTGGTTCTTTCAAAAAACATTCAGCCGAGATATAGATATATTTGTCATCATATGCAATTTTGACATCCGTGCGTACTTGCGCACACAAAGAGTCATAGGGATTACACATCACGAAATCGCTCACTGCGGCAGATTCCAACCAAGCGTTTTCATCTATTACACCGTCGATCCGAATAGGCCCCGTTGTTTTTTTAATATTTACTTGGAATCGCTCATTGATTTTTTGCGCATTGGCCATATGAATAAAGCCAATTAACCAGCATGTGAGAAGTAGCAGTCGATTCATATGTTTCAAATAGGTCTAACAGAAATTCAAAGATAAGTTATTTTCATGAGGGACTTGTGGGTCTTATAGGGCTTGATTATTTTTGCACCATATTTAACCGAGACTACCCATGGGAAGAGCCTTCGAATTCCGAAAAGCGAGAAAGTTTAAACGTTGGGGCCAAATGGCCAAAACCTTCACTAAAATTGGCAAAGACATTGTTATCGCCGTAAAAGCGGGTGGTGGCGATCCCACTTCCAATTCGCGTTTGCGTGCCATTATCCAAAATGCGAAGGCTGTTAATATGCCTAAGGAGAATGTGGAGAGAGCCATCAAGCGGGCAACTTCTAAGGACCAGGAGGATTACAAAGAGATTGTATATGAAGGATATGCCCAACATGGCATTGCGATATTAGTGGAAACTACCACAGATAATATTAACCGCACCGTGGCCAACATCCGTTCTTCATTCACCAAATGTGGCGGATCATTAGGAACCACGGGGATGCTGGACTTCATCTTCACCCGTAAATCAGTTTTTAAAATTGCTGCCAAACCGGAGATCGATTTGGAAGAATTAGAATTTGAGTTGATTGACCTAGGTGGCGACGAAGTATTCTTAGATGAGGAGACGAATCAAATCAATATCTATGGAGAGTTCACGGCTTTTGGAGGAATTCAAAAATTCTTAGAGGAGCGTGGGTATGAATTAATGGGTGCGGATTTCGAACGTATTCCCGATGAGACAAAAGAATTATCGGATGCACAGGTTGCTGATGTGGAAAAACTAATTGAGCGACTCGAGGAGGATGACGATGTGCAGAACGTCTATCATAATATGGGATAAAGCAAAAGGCCAGTTTACTGGCCTTTTTTATTGTATGCGTATTTGGAATAGGAAAACGCTCTTTTCCCCCTTAGCTTTGGCAAACCTTAAAGGATTGCCAAAGCTTAAAACCATAAATCCGAGTCCTACGATTTTAAACGGTATACATACGGAGCTTTATGTGCTCCTCCAGTGAATTTCTTTTCAATCCGCTCGAGAATATCCAAACTTAACATTTTGCGCTGGAAATTTGTCCGCACTAATTTCTTTCCTAAAATCGTTTCATAGACCATTTGTATCTCAGACATCGTAAACGTATCCCCGAGTAAATTAAACACCGCTAATTTCTCATCTAAAGATTGTCTTAATGTCTCCAAAGCCTTATTCACAATCTTATTATGATCTAAAAAGAGATGAGGCAGGGCCGCGATATCTACCCACTCCGCTGCATCAGAGAACTCTCCGGGATTAACTATCACTTTCGAATAGTCTACTAAGGCGTAATATCCGATGGTAATGTAACGCTTAGCCATCCAGGATAAATCATGATCATTAATGCCCATCGCCGAATTTACGCCACGATGTTCTTCCGCCGCCCGGTCATTGCGTTCTAAATCACCAAAGGTGTAAAATTGCTCCAGATATATATCTGACAATCCCGTACGCTCAAGCAAAACACGAGCCGCCGCTTGATCTACATTTTCTTCAATACCCACAAAGCCTCCAGCTAGGGACCAGACATGTGTGTTTTGAAATTTCAACAATAAGACCTTTAGTTGATCTTCATGAAAACCGAAAATCACACAGTCAACGGAAATTCCTGGCAACCAAAGTTCTGTTTGCTTAAATTTACTTAACATATTTTAGCACAAATGCGCGAATTTGATTCGCAAAAATCACATAGCCCTTCTCATTCAAATGAAGCTTGTCGGCCACAAAAATATCTTGCATTAAGGTTCCATCAGGCAAGAAAAATGGAGAATGCATATCAATGAAATATCCACCTTTACCTTTAATTAATGCGTTCAATGCCCTTTGCTTTTCTCGTAATGCTGCTCGATCAATACTAGGCCTGGCTGCGACATAAACTAATTTAGCTCCCGGAACCTGTTTGGCCAAACGCGCATTAAATTCATCATACTCCGAAGCAATTACCTCAGGTGCCTTGCCCTGCGATAAATCGTTATCTCCTTCATACATGAAAACCCATTTCGGCTGATACTTCGCCACCATGCGATCAAAATAATATAAAGCCTCGGCTAAAGTTGACCCACCAAATCCGCGATTTATCGCCGGTGGTAAACCCTGCATATCGGAAGCAAAAGTCTTCCATAATCGAAAACTAGAGGATCCGATAAAAAGAATCTGACCCTTGGCAGGCATAGCCAATGAATCTTGTTTCTCGTAAGCTATAATCTCCTTTTCATACTTATTTAGCTTGTTTTGAGCCAATAAATTAGCACTTACGAAAAGCAACAAGGCAACGAGTATCTTATTCATTTGGATATGTTAAACCGATTTGTGAACGAATTTCATCTAATAAACCCATCAATTCCT
>JAIXRT010000261.1 GCA_027485075.1 Cytophagaceae bacterium | reverse complement strand
CCCGAAATGCTCGGAGTTGTATGCATTCTAGTTCCCTTGTCATTCTTGATATTTCCCAATTACATCTACGACAACTCGAACAATTCAGATTTAAATCTGTATTTCCGAATGATGAATCGTTTGTCGGGAAATGGCGAAAATAAAGATTCCATCAAAAGCGAATTACTATCCGAATCAAGTAGAATCATGAACTATTTGAATGAGGAAAAACCCTATTTATCTCCGGTGTTTTCGATCCATGATATTGTCAGCACCTTAGATATACCTCAAAAAAATGTGACGGATAGTTTCAATAAAGTCATTAAGATTCCTTTCCCGAAAATGCGCAATCAATTGCGCGTTGATTATGCCATCGAAATGTTTCGTAATAATTCGCATGTGAAAATTTCGATCGAAGGAATTGCCGCTGAGTCAGGATTTAACAATCGGGCTACTTTTTACAAAGCGTTTAGAGAGGTAACGAATACCACGCCGATTGAATGGATAAAAGCAAATTGTGAGTATACGCTAGCGGAGGAGGGATCGGAGTAAACGCTGCCGGGGTCTGTGACCCCGGCGTAATTACCACGTAGATGTGCGTTTCGAATGAGTAATGAGTGAAATAAACTGATTCTTTCGAGATATAAGGATTAAAATGAACGGATAGCCACAACATAATTGGTTGAAGATTTAGCATCCTGATAGGTGTTCGTAGTTGAATTAGCCGCTAAAGCATACGCCAAATAAGCATAATCACTTCTTTCCGAAGATGACCAATGAACATGTGTCGCAAAATTACAGTTAGGGAAATAGGCTGATTGAGCAGCAAAAAGTGTTAATTCGTAGGCGTTTGGCAAATACCAATCTGAAAATTGAGGTGTAATTGTTACACCACTCACAACAACCGCACTGCTTAAATAAGTAGCAGCCCAAAAAGCTGCGCTCCTTGGTCCAGTCCCTGGATCACCATTACCATAGGTTGGCACAGGGATAACATTCAGAATTCTTTGTGTATTCAATTTTCCACCTAAGACACCATAAAAACTTGTTGTCCCGACGTAGGAATTAGATCCGCCACCCCATGTCATTGCTTGACCGTTATTTAATTCTGTATTTGCACCAATCAACCCATGCGCTCCTCCATCCCATACATAAAATACAATTCCACCACCATAAGATTCACCAATGGTATGCGTTACACCACCAGGAGTGGTCCAAGCTGCTGCTCCAGTGGAATTAATACTAAGAACTTGTCCTGCTGTTGTATTATGGGTATTTGGATATGTCACAGTTCCCGCGGTTAGCGTTCCTGTTGTTTTAACATTTGTGACTGCTGTTGAGCCAGTTACCACGCCATCACCTCCTAATTGAATGGTATTTGCTGCGCTAGTCGCCGCCTTATATCCAATGGCGGTTGAATTAGCAAAAGAAGCAGTTGCATATCCTCCAATCGCGACAGCATTTGCAGCTGTATGGGAATTAGTACCAATGGCTACCGAATTTGCACCTTGACTTATTTGGCCTGCCACATCACCAATGGCAACGGCATTTGCGCCTTGTGTATATTGAGCAGCGTTAACACCAATAGCGATTGATCTGGTACCTTGACTTGAACTACCAGCAACATATCCCAATGCCACTGCAAAAGCTCCTTGGTTTGTTTGCCCCGCTCCACCACCAAAAGCAAAAGCTCCCTCAGCTTGATTTGTTTTACCGGCATCTGCGCCAATGGCAACCTTTGTTCCTGCTAATCCAAGCACAGCTTGTATGCCTGCAATCGTTGTCTGTCCCGTTCCCCCATTCAAGACAGGTAAGGTACCTGAGTACGAAGTAGCCGTTACACCACTCCATGATGTATTTGTCCCATTCGTTGTTAAATATTTTCCTGAATTAGTTGTTTGATCAGGAACCAACGCATTCAATGCTGAATTGGCTGTGGATGCACCTGTTCCTCCCGCTGTAATCGGTAAAGTTCCTGTCGTCAAGGCACTTGAACTTGTTGCATAAACGGCACCGCCGTTCGTTACTGAACTTAATCCTGTTCCACCATTGGCTACTGGAACTACGCCAGAAATGGTATTCGCTGAATTAGCGGGTGCTGCCCATGTGGCACTTCCATTCACATCATAGGTTAATACATGTCCTGCAGTCGCAGGCGCGATGGAACTAATGGGCGTTCCGCGTAATTTGACAACCGATGGGCTCAACGCTGTTCCACTTAAATCCCCGGTCAATTGAACAATTCCTTTTGCGGAGCTGCTTGCATCTACTGCTCCAGCTGAAACCTGAGCATCTACGTATGCCGTCGTGGCTAGCTTCGTTGAATTATCTCCAAGTGTTGGTGTCGGTGCCGTTGGCGTTCCCGTAAAAGTTGGTGAGTTAATATTTGCTTTCGCATCCACGGTAGCTTGCAAGGCAATGCCAGTAGTAGCCGTTTGTACAAAGGCAGTGGTCGCTAATTTAGTCGAATTATCAGAGGATGCTGGTGTAGGCGCCGTAGGTGTTCCCGTAAATGCAGGCGAAGCAATGTTTGCCTTGTTTGCCAAATCTGCCGCTAGTGCCGTTCCCAGCGTCGCTTGATCCACATAATCTTTTACCGCTTTGACCGAAGGGTATTTCGTGTTATCTGTTCCGTCGGCTAAGACGTTCAATGATTTATTCGCTGTGTTTTCTTTGTTGGCCAAAGCCGGAACCGTCGGGTTAGAGGCCGTTCCAGCCAAATCTCCCGCCAATTGTACTTTACCTGCCGCTAAGGTCGTTGCATCCGGCACGCCACTAGTGGCAATTTGCGATATGACTTGATCCACGTAGGCTTTCGCTGCCTTCTGACTTGGATAGGCTTGATCCGATGGATTTGCACCGCCTAAATTGGTAGCCGTGGATTTATTGGATTGCATTTCAGCAACACCACTTAAGTTACTAACAGTACTGTTGGTGATGTTAAGCTGCCCTTGCAAACCACCAATCTGTGCATTCATCGTGTTATTCGTAGCGGCGATCTGATTACGATTGTCTAAAATTTGGTTTTGTTGGTCCGTAATTTTAGTGTTTATCGTAGTAATCGAATTGGTGTTTTCGGCTACTTGTTTGTCTAAGCTGCTGATGCTTTGATTCACCACTAAGAACGCGGCATCACTTGCTTGTTTATTGTCGGCTATGTTCTGATTCGCCGTTGCGATTTTTGAGCTGTTGCTTTGAATATCCGTCTTCAATGGATCCAAATCCTTGGGAATCAAAAACCCAGCATCGTTTGAAAATTGCGATAATTTCGTAGGTGCCTCACGTACGTTCTTGTAATCCACGGCT
>JAIXRT010000226.1 GCA_027485075.1 Cytophagaceae bacterium | reverse complement strand
GCCTGCAAGGAAGCTAAGGTCGCTTCATCAGCAAAATAGCGGCCCTCTGCGTGTGCAATTGGTATTTTATAGGCTTTGTTTAAATCTAATTCTTGGGTTAAAAGGGCATTGTTTGTGGCCGCTTTTAGGAAAATATTCTTCGAGATGAATTTCTGCGAGTTGTTACGCAATAAGACACCTGGAAGTAAGTGCGCTTCTACTAAGACCTGGAATCCATTACAAATCCCCATTAAATAGCCGCCGTTTTTAGCAAATTCGATGACATGTTCCATGATCGGTGAAAAGCGTGCAATAGCACCTGAGCGAAGGTAATCTCCATAAGAGAAGCCACCTGGAACGATAAGAAAGTCGCAGCCTTGTAAATCCGTGTCTTTATGCCATAACTTAATAGCTTCATGGCCTAAACTTTGAATAACACCTACTGTATCATCATCGCAGTTTGAACCCGGGAATACAATCACACCAAATTTCATATCTTCTTTGTCTTAATTTGCTGCAAATTTAGGGCTTTTCGCTGATTTATTTTAGCAAAAATTGCATAAAAAAAGCTGCACGATAACGGTGCAGCTTTTTAATTGATTTACTAAATCCTAGTAACGGTAATGTTCTGGCTTGAATGGGCCTGCTTGAGGTACACCGATATATTCCGCTTGCTCTTTTTCTAGTTTCTCCAACTTCGCACCGATATGTGCTAAGTGTAAGAACGCTACTTTCTCATCCAGGTGCTTAGGTAGGATGTAAACTTTGTTTTCGTAATTTTTAGAATTAGCCCACAATTCTAATTGAGCCAATGTCTGATTACAGAATGAGTTCGACATTACGAATGATGGATGTCCCATCGCGCAACCTAAGTTTACTAAACGACCTTCAGCTAAAACGATTACGTTTTTGCCGTCGATGGTGTACATGTCAACTTGTGGTTTGATTTGATCTTTTGTATCACCATAGTTGTTGTTCAACCATTCCATGTCGATTTCGTTATCGAAGTGACCGATGTTACAAACGATTGCTTTGTCTTTCATCGCTTTGAAGTGGCGATCACGGATGATTTTCACGTTACCAGTAGCTGTGACAAAGATATTTGCACGTGTTGCAGCTTCGTCCATTGGAACTACTTCGTAGCCATCCATCGCTGCTTGTAAAGCACAAATTGGATCGATTTCAGTAACTAATACACGGCAACCAGCACCACGCAATGAATCTGCTGAACCTTTTCCTACATCACCATAACCTGCAACGACAGCAACTTTACCAGCTAACATTAAGTCGGTTGCGCGACGAATCGCATCAACTAACGACTCTTTGCAACCATATTTATTATCAAACTTAGACTTGGTAACTGAGTCGTTTACGTTGATTGCTGGCAAGAATAACGTGCCATTTTTCATACGCTCATATAGACGGTGAACACCAGTCGTAGTTTCTTCTGATAAGCCTTTGATGCCTTCGATTAACTCAGGGTACTCATCAAAAACCATGTTCGTTAAGTCACCACCATCATCTAAGATCATGTTCAAAGGTTGCTTTCCTTCACCGAAGAATAATGTCTGCTCAATACACCAGTTGAATTCTTCTTCGTTCATGCCTTTCCAAGCATAAACTGGAATTCCTGCTGCTGCAATTGCAGCGGCAGCGTGATCTTGTGTAGAGAAAATGTTACAAGATGACCAAGTAACTTCTGCACCTAAGGCAGTCAATGTTTCAATCAAAACGGCTGTTTGGATTGTCATGTGCAAACATCCCGCGATACGCGCTCCCTTCAAAGGTTGTGCAGCGCCGAATTCTGTGCGCAATGCCATTAAGCCCGGCATCTCTGCTTCCGCTAATTGAATTTCTTTACGACCCCAATCGGCCAATGCAATGTCTTTTACTTTGTACGGTACATACGTACCAGCTTGTGATGCCATTATGTGTTGAATTTTATTTCGAAATCTTATTAAAGTGCAAATTTACTTCTTTCTTGAACACCAACAAATTTTTGTTTGGTCTTCAGGGAGAAATCTTATCTACTGGTTATTCATTTGCCAAAAACGGCAGTACGCTTTCCAATTGTATTCCTCTGGAACCTTTTACTAGTAAGTAGCTAGATTTGATTGGATTATCTTGTAGCCAATTATGTAGACCAAATTTGTCTGGAAAGTAAAATGCTTTGGGTAAATGAGTTAGGGCATGTTGCATGTGTTCACCAATTAAAAGCACTTTTTCAAATGAAAACGAGGCAATTAGTTTGCCAAGAGCCTCATGTTCTGCAGCAGATAAATTTCCTAATTCAAACATGTCGCCTAAAATCAGAATTTTCGGATTGTTATCTGTCTCGGCAAAATGGCTAATAGCTGCCTGCATCGAAGATGGATTGGCATTGTATGCATCCATTAAAACTTGGTTAGATCCAATTTTAATGTACTGAGATCGATGATTTGTTGGCTGATACGTAGCTATTCCCTCTTTGCATTGCGCATCACTTAAGCCAAAATGCTTGCCCACCGCAATGGCCATCTGAATATTTTCAAAGTTATAAATTCCAGGTAGGTGTGACTGAACAACAGTATTATCTGCACATGTAAATCGAATGTAAGGTTTCGCTTCTAGTAAATGAGTGGGCATCGCTGAATTAGCTAAAACCACGTCCTTGATTTGACGCTCCTCAGACATTTGATATACGATGTTTTTTTCTTTGGGTAAAAAGACGATTCCACCGTGTGTGGAGACATAGTCAAATAATTCACCCTTGCCTTTAATGACACCTGTTTCGCCGCCGAATCCCTCTAAATGAGCTTTGCCTATATTGGTTATTAAGCTATGTGTTGGTTGAGCTATATCCACTAATTCTTTGATATCTCCTTGCTTATTTGCACCCATTTCAATGACTGCGATCTGATGTGCAGGTAAAATGGAAAGGATGGAAAGTGGTACCCCAATATGATTATTCAAATTACCCGATGTGGCGAAGCAATGGAATTGTTGAGATAATACGGAGAAAATCAATTCCTTCGTGGTTGTTTTTCCATTGGATCCTGTTAGGCCAATAATCGGTATGGTTAAGGTATTTCGATAGGCTGTAGCTAAATCTTGAAGTGCCTTTAGTCCATCTGAAACCAGTAATGTATTTGCACCTGTTTCATAAGCTGGGTCGTCAATGACCGCGCAAGAAGCTCCTTTGGCTAAGGCTTCTTCTGCTAATGCATTGGCATTGAAATTTGGCCCTTTTAAGGCAAAAAACATATTTCCTTTTTGTATTTTTCGGGTATCCGTACAAACGCCGGTCGCGGATTGGAAATGTGCTAATAAAGATGAGTTTGATATCTTCATATGGATAATCGTCTGCCATTTTGCATATTGCGACTACAAATATCGAATGAAAAATCTTTTAATCCTTTATTTAGCGCTGATTCCTCTGCAATTCATGGGGCAAGGGATCAAATTGACGCAAAATTCACGGTTAGTGGTTCAGAAATCGGGCCAAAATTTGTTGAATGCGCTGGCAGGAGGCATGAATGCCACGCAATTTGAATCAATAGATTTGAATCTAGATGGTCGCGCGGATATGGTTACTTTTGATCGTACGACGGAACAACGGGCTGTTTTTGTGAATCAGCCAACAGGCTTTGTGTTCGATCCACTTTTGTCAAGTCTGTTGCCTAAATTCTCCCATTGGATGCGTTTCGTTGATTACGATAATGATGGGCTTAAAGATTTGTTTTGTGCTGCTCCTGCAGGAATTCAAGTTTTTAGGAATACGAGTACGCGTGGTGCTCTTTCATTTGAATCTATTGCAAATCCACTATATACGGAAGGTTTTTCTGGTCGGATCAATCTCTATGTTTCCAATGTAGACATTCCAGCTATTGCTGATATCGATGGCGATGGTGATGTAGATGTACTCGCTTTTGACCCCAGTGGACATTATGTGGAATTTCACCAAAACCAATCTAAACAATCAGGTAAAGTTCTAGATTTCAAGAAAATTGGAGATTGTTGGGGCGACTTTGTCGTTCGTTCATGTGGAGATATTGTTTTAGGCACGCCATGTTCTGCGGATATTGCCTTGGAGTCTGTCCAACAGCCTAACCGAACCTTTCATGCAGGAAATTCGCTCAGCGTCTTATTTTGCAATGGAATTCCTGATTTGGTCTATGGCCATATTGGTTGTCGTGATCTTATATATCTAACAAACGAGGGGACTCGAAACTCCCCCAAGTTCACCAAATTTACCGTTGGTTTTCCTAATTCAGTAAATCTTGGCACATTTCTACACGCATCTGTGATTGATGTGACAGGTGATGCCAAACCAGAACTAATTGCCTCTTTGTTTTCAACGGATAATAATGGGTACATGCAGGATTTTCAACAATCAAATGTTCTTTTTTCGAAAGTTAATGATGCCTGGGTTGCATCTTCCAAGACTTTTTTACAAGCTGATATGATTGATGTAGGAGAGCGTGCAAGTCCATGCTTCTGGGATGCAGATCAAGACGGTGATTTAGATTTATTGGTTGCCAATGCTGGTATACGGGAAGGGAATGAGGTGAAAGCTTCCATCAGTTTTTTTGAAAATAAGGCTGGCGTTTTTGGATTTATTACATCGGATTATTTGAAGTTAAAAGATCAGTTGAATGCAACCAATTTACTGCTGCAAACAATTGATTACGATTATGATGGAACGAAGGATTTAATTCTATCAGGTCAAACAAGTCTAGGACCTCGTGTATTTGTCTTATTCAAGTCTGGTTTAAAGGCAGTAGATATTCCTGAGTTGGGATTCAATGAGGTGCCTATTTTTACGGATTGGAATCAGGATTCCCAGGTTGATTTGCTCATTGTAAATCGAGCGGGTAAAGTTAGAACGAATGGGAATTCAGATTGGGGAAAGTTAGGTGCGTTAACAGATTGGCGTTTACGCAGTTTTTCGATGGCTGATTTGGATGGCGATGGTTCACTTGAATTTATTGGCCTAGATCAAGATGGGGCAGTGCACGTAGGGAATTTTGATGCATTAAAAAATGAATTGGTTTGGAAATCACAGGAATTTAAAAGTATATCTGTAGGTCGCAATGCGCAAATTCTCTGCGAAGATTATAATGCTGATGGTAAAAAAGATTTAATTATTGGTACCGGCGCTGGTGGTGTGCTTATCTATGATAATCAATCAAGTTCAGCCGTTTGGGATAATCTGAAGACATCTATTTTTCAAATTTGGCCAAATCCAGCCGCGGATTTAATCTATGTGCTCGCCAATGAATCAGGCACGATACAATGGATTGAACTGACTGGGAAAATTATCGAGCAACGAAATACGAAGCCGACCGAGGTAATTCGATTTGACTCCAAAGGGTTTAGTCGGGGTGTCTATCTACTCCGATTTGTATCAGATAATGGCCAAACAGAAACGAAAAAGTTTGTGCTGAATTAAATAAACTTTCCTGCACCTAAGACAATTTGACGAAGGCTGACGACGATAATGACGATGCCAACTAATATCATCATGCTCTTTACGGGAAGTTTATTGGCTAATCGGGCTGCAATGGGTGCAGCTACAACTCCACCTAAAATTAATCCAGCGATGACTTGCCAATAGCCTAGGCCGATTACGGTAAAGAAGGTTAAGGAAGAAGCTAGCGAAACGAAAAATTCGGTCAAATTAACACTGCCAATTGTATATTTTGGATGACGTCCAGAGGCAATTAACGTCGATGAAACGATAGGCCCCCAGCCACCTCCGCCGATTGAGTCTAGGTAACCTCCGAAAAGAGCTAACCAGCCCACCCGTTTTAATTGACGCTTTTCTTGACGTTTGATTAATGCTTTACGTATGATGATGGCACCTAAAAATAAGGTATAAATGGATACGATTGGTTTGATATAGTCGGCATAGTTTTCCAACGACGAGATTACATACGCACCTAATATGGCCCCAATAATGCCCGGAATGACCAAGGTTTTGAATAGTTTCGAATTTACGTTGCCAAATTTCAAATGCATATAACCGGAGACGCCCGATGTAAAAACTTCAGAGGCATGGACACTGGCTGAAGCAGCGGCGGGGGTAATACCTACGGACATTAAGAAGGTGGTTGCAGTCACGCCATAAGCCATTCCCAACGCGCCATCAATCATTTGAGCAATAAATCCACCTAAGATGTAGTATAAAATTTCTGAATTGACGGTGCTAAATACGGCTATTATGTTTTCGGCAGTTAGGTAACTGAAAACTAAATGCCCCACAATCATGAGGGCTAGGGCATTGCTAATGTGAATGATAACTTCCGTAATGCTACGTTCTCGTTTCCAAATGATGTTTATCGCTTTTAATAAGCTAGGAAATTTTGGCTTGTTGGGCGTGGAGTCAGTTTGTAATGACATACGGGTAAATGATTATCCTACAAAACTAATAGACTTTACTTAATCTACCAATAAAGTAGAGTAAATATTTTTCACAAAAATTCCCGTAAATTGCATGCCCTTTTGAAAAACAAATAGTTATATGCGTTCAGAGTATCAATTTCGTGAGATCGAAAAAGCTTGGCAAGGATTTTGGGAACAAAACCAAACATTCAATGCACAAGTAAATCCCAATAAACCCAAGTATTATGTGTTAGACATGTTTCCGTACCCTTCGGGTGCTGGATTGCATGTGGGTCATCCACTCGGGTACATTGCATCGGATATCATGGCGCGTTATAAGCGTTTGCAGGGGTATGAAGTGTTGCATCCCATGGGATTCGATTCCTTTGGTTTGCCTGCAGAGCAATATGCGATTCAAACAGGTCAACACCCAGCGATAACAACAGAACAAAACATTACGCGTTATATCGAACAATTGAAAAACATGGGTTTTTCATTCGATTGGTCGCGTGAGGTGCGAACATCTGATCCTTCTTACTATAAATGGACTCAATGGATTTTTATGCAGTTATTCAATTCTTGGTATAATCAAGAGTCGGATAAGGCGGAGTCGATCGAATCCTTGAAGAACATTTTAAATATTAAAGGTTCTGTAGGCCTAAAAGCAGTTTGTGAAGATGATGTTGAGCGTATTTCAGCGGAGGTTTGGAATGCGATGGGTGAGGAGGAGCAGTATGCTTATTTACTGAATTTTCGTTTGGCATATTTGGATGATTCGGTTGTCAACTGGTGTCCCCAATTAGGTACGGTATTAGCGAATGATGAAGTAAAAGACGGTCTTTCCGAGCGTGGTGGTTATCCGGTTGAGCAGAAAAAAATGCGTCAGTGGTCAATGCGCATTACCGCATATGCAGATCGTTTATTACGTGGTTTAGAGGAGGTAGATTGGTCAGATTCATTGAAAGAACAACAACGTAACTGGATAGGAAAGTCGATCGGAACCGATGTAGAATTTGCCATTGAAGGTATTTCGGATAAGAAAATTAAAGTTTTTACAACGCGTGTAGATACCATTTGCGGGGTATCATTCATGGTTTTGGCACCCGAGCACGAGTGGGTAGCGGAGTTAACGAAGCCAGGCCAACAAGCCGATGTGGATGCTTACATTACCTGGACAAAGTCACGTTCAGAATTAGACCGTGTTTCGGAGGTTAAAACGGTTTCCGGTGTATTTACAGGATCGTATGTGATTAACCCATTAAATAATGAGCGTGTGCCATTGTTCTTGGCTGACTATGTATTGGCGGGTTATGGAACGGGTGCTGTTATGGGTGTGCCCTCAGGAGATCAACGTGACTGGAATTTTGCTAAGCATTTTGACTTGCCTATTCCAACTATTTTGGACGGACAAAAAGATATTGACAAGCAGGCTGATAATACCAAAGAGGGAAAATACATTAACTCGGGTATCATCAACGGCATGGGGTATAAAGAGGCTACGGATACATTAATTCAGTGGTTAGAGGAACGAGGAATTGGTAAGGG
>JAIXRT010000138.1 GCA_027485075.1 Cytophagaceae bacterium | reverse complement strand
GCCAAACAGTTAGGCGTCACAGAAACCTTACAATGGCTTACGCAAGCAACGATTTTCAAATCGCATGCGGACGCTTATCTGCAAGCGACCCAAGAAACGATCAATTTCAAGGTACTTTCAGCTTTACTTAATGTATTAAATGCGCCTTCGATTTCGCCGCTTGCCGCAGCGGAGGTGCAGGAATCGGTACAAAAAATTCGTGCCTTTTATGGTAAGAGCCCAAGTACGATGGCCAAATACATGGTTCAAACGATCGATCAATTTAGAGCAAACCCAAGCGATTGGAAACCCATGCAAACACCGAACATTCCCGACGGCGCGCCGATCGGCATGGACTGTTTGGATTAAACCTATAAAACGATGACAAAAGTATGTGTGATAGGTGCCGGTCCTTCCGGCATCACGGCCTTGAAAAATTTACGCGATGAAGGGCTTGATGTGGTTTGTTACGACTACAACACAAATGTGGGTGGCAACTGGATCTATAATGAAAAGCTGAGTCATTCGAGTGTCTTTGAAACGACGCATATCATTAGCTCAAAAACGCTTTCGCAGTATGAAGATTTTACCTTCGATGATTTCGAGGCGGGTTTACCAGATTATCCCTCGCATGACCAGTTGCGCCGTTATTTTCAGGCTTACGCTGCAAAATTTAATTTGTATCCCCACATCCAATTTAATACGCTGGTGGAATCATGTGAGCTAGATGAATCAAATCAATGGATCGTTCAAACGAGTCACGATGGCGTATCAAAAACGGAGGTATTCACACATTTAGTGGTTTGCAATGGTCATCATTGGAAACCTCGTATGCCGCACTATCCTGGAAACTTTACGGGGAAACTGATGCATTCCCATGAATTTAAAAATGCAACGCCATTTAAGGATCAACGTATCTTGGTTATTGGAGGGGGAAACTCCGCTTGCGATGTGGCGGTGGAGACGAGTCGGGTTAGTGCAAAAACAACGATCAGTTGGCGCCGTGGTTACCGCATCGTTCCTAAATTCCTCTTTGGCAAACCAAGTGATGTGGTGGCTTCGCGCATGGCATTTTTGCCAACCAAGTTGAAGTTTTTCTTCTCGGAATTAACGGTCAAGATTTTTTCAGGGTCCAACAAGAATTACGGATTACCGGAACCGGAACATGCGATTACAGGAACGCATCCCACAATCAATGAAGAATTGTTGTATAAAGTACGTCATGGTAAGGTATTCCCGAAGGGAGATATCGAGCGATTTGATGGCGAACAAGTTCATTTTAAGGATGGATCTGTGGAGGCGTTTGATACGATTATCGCTTGTACAGGGTATATTTTGGCACATCCATTTTTCCGACAAGACTTTTTGAATTATAGTGAAGGAGATGTTCCCTTGTATTTAAAAATGCTTCATGAGAAATACGAGAACCTCTTTTTTGTGGGTATGTTCCAGCCTTTGGGTTGTATATGGCCGGCGGCTGAATTGCAGAGTAAGATTGCCGCTAGAGCTATTGCAGGAACGTGGAAGCGGCCTGAAAATATAGCTGAATTATGCCAACGGGAAGTGACGCATCCACATTTGAATCAAATCAAAACACCGCGTCATACGATAACGGTTGATTTTCATTTGTTTACAAAGCAGTTGAAAAAACACTTGCCACCTAATTACGTTCGCAAATCACTCGTTTGATGAAAGAAACCATCGTTTTTGTCCATGGAATGTGTCATGGTGCTTGGTGCTGGGAGGAATATTTTGTTCCTTATTTTGAGCAGCAAGGGTACACCTGCGTGGTTTTTAATCTTCCTGGTCACGAGGTAGCCGGAAGCACAAAAGCGATTCATTTTTCTATGAATGATTATGTTTGTGCACTTTCAGATGTAGTTGGCAAACTATCCCAAGACCCCATCATCGTTGGTCATTCCATGGGAGGGATGATCTTGCAACGGTTTTTGGCCAAAGGAGGAAGGTGTAAACAGGCGATTTTGATGTCTTCTGTTCCGCCAGCCGGGGTACTTATGCCGAGTCTTCGGGTGTTATTTCAAAATCCAGGGGCATTTAAATTCTTGTTCCAAGCTAATTTATTGGGGGTATTCAATAAGTACCCACACCTAATGTTTGGCTCAAATAAAAATACAGAGCAGTATGCAGGCTTAATGTGTGCCGAATCTTTTTGGGCCTATCTACAGTTGATGATGCCGATTAGTCGCGTCCCTAAAATGGTGCCGATGCTCGTGATGGGTGGTTCTGCTGATGCATTGATTTCAGTAGATGAATTCAAGCAAACCGCGGAACGCTATGGTACTACGTTGGAATTGATCGAGGGAGGTTCACACGATTTAATGTTGGAGCCCAACTGCCATCAATATGCCGCTATGATTCATAGGTGGCTTGAAAATTCTTAAGCAAACATTTAAAGAAAAACCCCACCTGATTCGAGGTGGGGTTTTATACATTTAAAAATAACTTGTTTTTCCGGGAACAGCGATGCTATAAAGGCCATTGGCATCCGGTTTTGAAGGCATGTCGGCATCCCAGGCAAAGCGCGATGGGGCTATGTTGATGCCTGAATTTATGGCCTTATCCCACTCAATTACTTGGCCCGAGTAGGTCGCCATACGTCCTAAAATCGATGTCATCGTTGAATAAGCGCCATTTTCGGCATCCGCGTACTTATAGTCTCCTGCGGCTACGGTCGCCCATAGTTCATCGTGTTCGGTTTGGTATGGATTATTTTCCTTTGTTTTCTTGTCAAAGGCATATTGCAAATTTCCTTTGTGATCAAGGATCTTAGCCGCGTCAAAATGCACTTTGCCTTTTGTTCCAACTACGTGTTCATCTACTTTAGCCCAGGTACCTGGAATATGCCGACACTGACTATTTAAAATGGTTCCGTCTGCGTATTCAAACTCTACGATGTGGTGATCGAAAATTTCACCGAAATCTTTCCCTTTGCGAACCTCGCGACCACCGGTTCCGCGTGCACGAACGGGATAGCCATTTTTTACCCAATTGATCACGTCGATGTTATGAACGTGTTGTTCCGTGATGTGATCCCCGCAAATCCAGTTAAAGTAATACCAATTGCGCAATTGATATTCCATCTCAGTTTGTCCTTCTTTACGCGGTTTCACCCAAACACCATCGTTATTCCACCAGCAAGAAGCGGATACCACATCGCCAATTTGGCCGTCTTGGATGCGCTTCATGATTTCGCGGTAGGAATTTTGATAGTGACGCTGAAGGCCGACAACGACGTTCAATTTCTTTTGCTTGGCAATTTTGGCAGCGGTTAAAACGCGCTGGATACCTGCTGGGTCAGTGGCCACAGGTTTCTCCATGAAAATTTGTTTGCCTTGGGCGACGGCCTCTTCGAAATGCAGGGGACGAAAACCTGGTGGCGTTGTTAAAATCACCACATCAGCTAATTCCATGGCGTGTTTATAGCCATCGAATCCGACAAATTTTCTGTCCTCAGGTACATCTACTTTTTGTCGGATCGGTATGGCTTTAGCGGAGGCATCTTTTTCGCGTGATTTCATCAAATTGCCATAGCAATCATCTAGTCGATCCCGGAATACATCCGCCATGGCGACTAATTGAATATTTTCTTTCGTGCTCAACGCTTGCGTAATGGCACCTGTACCACGTCCTCCGCAGCCGATTAAGGCAACTTTAAGGGTGTCATTCACTAAACTTTGGCCTGAAAAAGCATTCGCTGCCCAAGGAGCTAAAATCAATCCACTCGCTGTTAGGCCGGTTTGCTTTACAAAATCTCGTCTGGTATTTTTCATTTGTTTCGTTTGAGGTTTAGTTTATAAGTATTTTTCAAAAAATGAGTTAATTTCTTGTGCAGTGGGTTGTTTCGCGGGACGCATAATTCGAAATCCTACAAAGGGAGCATCTGCATTCCACCAAATACTCTTTGGAATCTGAGGATCCCGTCGGTTCCAAATGGGATCGGCCGGTATGCGATCGGTAGGACTAACCCGAACGGCTGGATCCTGGTAATTTCCGCCTCGGACAACGGCATCCGCGTATTTGTCCATATAAACGGGGCTTTCCTTGCCAGGGTAAACGGTGGCATCATAATGATCCAGTACCCATTCAGATACGTTCCCGAGCATGTCGTGTAGGCCCCAGGCGTTTGGTTTTTTTAGGCCTACCTGATGGTATTTATCTCCTGAATTTTCCTGAAACCAGGCGTAGTCACCAAGTTTATCGTTGGGTATTTGCGCTCCTGCCAGGCAGGCATATTCCCATTCTTGCTCGGTAGGTAGTCGATAGAAAATGCCTGTTTTAGCATATATCCACTTACAAAACATGATTGCTGCGTATTGTTGCATGGAATTGGCTGGATATCCGCCCACTTTTCCCATCCCTAACGTGAAATCTATGTAAGGAGGACTGGGTCTAGTGATGGCATCAGGGCCGTCTTTGGGTGGCTTTGGTTCTGGGTCCCGGGATTCCTCGAAAAATAATTGATATACATCGTAAGTAAGTTCCGTTTTGGCCATCCAAAAAGCCGGAATTTGTACTTTTTTTGATGATGCTACCTGCAGGCTTCCTGATGGAATGGCGACCATGTCAAAAGAAACATTGGTCTGTGGAATGGCTTGTTGGTACGATTTTAAACCCTGCGCAAAAATCCCATGGGAAAACAGTAAACTAATGAAGACCAGCTGCCTCATGTGGTAATAGATTATAGTTGAATAGGATTTTGGGTTCACCAGATTCATTTTCGAAAATGAGGAGGCGAACATTTGCCAATTTTACTACTAATTTTTCAATTTCTTGCAAGGTCATTACCGTGGCGGCCGTGGCAAGCCAGTCGGCCAATGTCCCGTCCTTCGCTATGGCTGTCGCAGATATGGCATGGGTTAAGGCCATCCCTGTTCTCGGATCAATGACATGTGAAAAATGCTTACCTGCTAACCGCACCGATTGATAGGTTTTACCGCTGGTGGCGATGGATTCATTTTTGAGGGCAATGGTTTTGGGGAATAGGGAGTTAGAGGCTGGTAGTTCAATGCCAACTTCCCAAGCTAAACCGGAAGGGTCTTGACTGGTCATCACGATTTTTCCGCCTGCATCCACGAGGGCGTAAGGGAAGCCGGATTGCTTTAACTGTTCTAAAACGCGTTGTGCGACGAATCCCTTTCCTAAAGATCCAAGGTCTAGTTGGCACGCGGAATCCAGCAACCTAACTTCAGTAGAATCGCTTGAAAATTCCAAACAACTACCTTGTATCTTTTTTGCTAGTTGGCCTAAACCCACCACATCCGGCATTTCTTGATTCCTACGTGCTT
>JAIXRT010000209.1 GCA_027485075.1 Cytophagaceae bacterium | reverse complement strand
TTCCATTTGCTATCACAGCAGGGATTCCGGAGGATTGGGTGCGCCGACATATTCACATCTGTTTCGATGTATGTCATTATGGAGTTTCATATGACAAACCGGCTGACTGTTTGCAAGAACTAGAAGAGAAAAACATTTCTATCGGCAAGATTCAAATCAGCTCTGCCCTTCGTGTAGATTTACGAAAAGATGCATCAGCACGTATTGAGGCATTGAAACAATACGAGGAGCCAACTTATCTTCACCAGGTCAAAGCCTTGAAAAAAGATGGAAGTTATGTGCAGTTTAAGGATTTAGGAGAAGCACTGGCGCAATACACGGATGGAGTTTACGACGAATGGCGTGTGCATTTCCATGTACCCTTGTTCTTGGATTCGTATGGTTTATTGAATTCCACCCAAGCAGAAATCGGCGAAACATTGGCCTATCAGCAACAGCACCATGTCACACGCATGATGGAAATTGAAACCTACACGTGGGGCGTTTTACCTTCCGAATACCAAGAATCGATTGAAAGCTCCATCGCGCGTGAGGTCACTTATATTCAAGACTTATTATGCAAAAAACCGTAGTCATAGATATCGTTGGCCTAAGTGAAAGCATTTTAGGTCGATATACACCCTTTTTGGACGCATATATATCAGGTAAAAAGAAATCGAAAATAAAGCCCCCATTTCCGGCTGTAACGACGACTTCTCAGAGTGTGTACTTAACAGGAAAATATCCAAATTCCCATGGTATTGTGGGAAACGGTTGGTATGATGCGATAGACTCTGAGGTGAAATTCTGGAAACAGTCCAATAAACTCGTTGGAGATGAAAAGATTTGGGATGCTGCGCGGAGAAAGGATTCAAAGTTTACTTGTGCTAATTTATTTTGGTGGTACAACATGTATTCTTCAGCGGATTATTCAGTAACTCCACGTCCGCAATATCATTCAGACGGAGTCAAAATGCCCGATTGCTACAGCCATCCTGCTGACTTGCGAGATGAATTGCAAGAGGCTTTTGGTACATTTCCCTTATTTAATTTCTGGGGACCCAATGCCAATATTAAATCAACAAATTGGATAGCGGATGCGTCCATTTATGTTGACAAGAAATTTGATGCGACATTGACATTCATTTATCTGCCTCATTTAGATTATTGCTTGCAGAAATTCGGGGTAGATTTTGAAAAAATAAAAGGCGACTTACAGGAGATCGATCAAGTCGTGGAACGATTAATTTCACATTTCGAAAGCAAAGGAGCGAAGGTGATTATCTTATCCGAATATGGAATTAATGATGTGTCAAATCCTGTTCATTTGAATCGTATTTTACGAGAAGCAGGCTATATCGCCTTGCGGGAAGAACAAGGATTGGAATTGTTAGATCCCGGCGCATCGCGTGCATTTGCGGTTTCAGATCATCAAATTGCACATGTTTATTGCCCGGATGAATCCGTTTTGGATGAGGTCAAGCTCCTTTTGATGCAAACGAACGGTGTTAAAAAAGTGCTATCAGGAGACGAATTAGTAGCTTATCACATCGATCATCCGCGTGCGGGTGATTTGGTATTGATTGCTGATTCTGACGCTTGGTTTACCTATTATTACTGGTTGGATGACAAAAAGGCACCAGATTTCGCTCGTTGCGTGGACATCTTCAAGAAACCGGGTTACGACCCAGTTGAGATGTTTATGGACCCTAAAAATCCCTTCATTAAGTTGCGGGCAGCCTATAAATTAGCTCGTAAACTGACGGGATTCCGTTACCGAATGGATGTGATTCCTTTAGATGCAACTTTAGTTAAAGGGTCACATGGCAGTCCATTTTGTGATGAAGCTTACTATCCCTTGTATATTGCTGATAATCAGCCAACTGCTAACATAGAGCCTACGGAAGTATATTCGTTGATTTGGAATACGGTGTTTAAATAAATTACTAAAGTTGAAATCAATTCTTTTCATAGGGCTATTCATTTCATACACGAGCTTTTCCCAAACCCAAAATATTCGAGGTAGGCTGCTGGATAAACATACCCAACAGCCAATTTCATTTGCAGATATCTATTTATCGCCTTCCAATCTAATTGCCAAATCCGATTCTGTTGGCAATTTTTCTTTTTTCAAACTGCCGCTTAATTCATACCAATTACGCATAAGAGCTTTGGGATATCACGAATTTATTATTCCCAAAATTGAATTGATAGCCGGAAAAGAAAGCTATTTAAGCATAGAATTGGAGGAAAACCCCGTATTCCTCCAAGAGGTTCGTGTAGTTACCGAAAAACCAAAAGATGTAGCAAAAAATGAATTTGCCCTGGTGAGTACAAGACAATTTAGCCTATTGGAAGCGCAACGCTATGCCGGAGGATTTCAAGATCCCGCTAGAATGGCCTTGAATTTTGCAGGTGTTACAAACTCCGGATCAGATCAGAATAATGAAATTATCATTCGAGGAAATTCTCCTAAGGGCTTGTTGTGGAGAATGGAAGGAATTGAAATACCCAATCCCAATCATTTTGGAGATGGTCAAGGATCCACCAGTGGGATAATTTCCATGATTAATTCCACTAGTTTAGCCAATTCGGATTTTATGTCAGGTGCATTCCCCGCTGAATATGGCAATGCCTCTTCAGGGGTCTTTGACCTGAGTTTAAGGCGGGGAAATAACTTGAATCGAGAATGGATGGCAACGCTATCCGTTGTAGGATTGGATGTGGCCAGCGAAGGTCCACTGGGGAAAAAGGGTGGATCTTATCGACTTGGATTCAGGTATTCAACGTTGGAGTTATTGTTAAAATCAGGACTCGTCAATATTAATACAGGTAATTTCAAACCAGCCTATCGAGACTTAAACTACTTGATTGAATTACCAACTAAAAAATCGGGAACCATTACCATTTGGGGTATAGCTGGAGCAAATAATACGGAAGATTTAAGAACAAATGTGAGTGATTATACGAATAGCTATTTAGCTGTAGGTGGAATTTCACATAAACTGCCTTTGAAAAATGGGCATTTAAAAACGGTTTTGGCATATACAACGGAGTCTACCGAAATTATTCGCGAAGATTTTTCTGTCAAAACAAGAGAGCAAACTTACCAATATCCCTCTTGGCGATTTAGTACCTATTATTTACACCGCATAAATGCTAAAACACAAGTAAAAATTGGATTCAATGGTAGTCAATTAGCATATCAATTATATGAAAATAGAAATAAAATTACCTTCCTAGATGAAGACGATAAAACCTATTATTGGCAACAATTTATCCAAATAAATAAAAGATTGACATCACAATTGAATGTAACGGCTGGTATTCATCACTACCAGTTTGAGTTAAATAATGCAAAGGGCTGGGAGCCTAGACTTGGCTTATCCTGGAATACCAACTCTGGGGGTCGTTTTAGCGCAGGAATGGGCGTTCACTCACGCCTAGAGCCTCTATCTGTCTATTTCTATAAACGATACAAAGGTAAAATTGCTGAAATGCCGAATCAATCCATTAAACCAGCTGTTTCACTTCATCAAGTCATTGCGTATGACCAAAGATTAGGAGAAAATACGCGCTTGAAAGTAGAAGCCTATCTGCAAAATATTAGTCATGCGCCCGTGGATTCCAATAGAAACAGTCCGTTTTCACTCCTCAATTACAGTTCCGGAATACCAACACAGGTTTTAGAAAACGTAGGAAAAGGAGAAAATAAGGGTATTGAATTAACCATTGAACGCTTTCTAAGTAATGATTTTTATTATTTGATAACAGCATCTGTTTTTGACACGAAATATCAAGCCAAGAAAAATGTTTGGTATAATACTCAATTCAATAATAGGTATGCAGCTAACATATTAGTAGGAAAAGATTTTCGCCAAAAATTTTCACTGAATTTTCGTTATTTGGTCAGAGGAGGGAATCGGTATACGCCCATTAATTTAGCGGAATCAATTCGAAGAAATACCACCGTTCTACAATCTAATAGAATAATGGAAGGACAATACCCTACTTTCCATCGGTTAGACATATCGTTTGCCTATAAGGTAAATAGAAAGCAACATACGTGGACTTTTCGAGCAGACCTCCAAAACGTCTTTAACATCAATAATATTATTGAGGAGTTTTATGATGGAAGAATAAAAGCGCTTAACTATCGATATGCGCTTCCACTTATTCCTATATTCAGTACAAGAGTAGATTTCTGATACACCAATAACACTTCAATCACTTGCAAAGGTGATTTACGCTCGAGATTTCTCAAATTCCAATACCCCAACAAAATATACCCTTCTGAAAAGACCAAGGTAAACAAAATCATTTCATTGAGGGTATACCAGGAAGCCCATTTCAGAGATCATGAATCAACAGATCAGATGCAAACATGCAAAGTTTATTCCTTGATTTTAGATACGGTGTTTAAATAAATTACTTAAATTGAGAATTGAAAAAATAAAACCTATGAAAAAAATCTTAACAACAATTGCCATGGTCGTTGCTCTTTTGGGAGCTGCCGAAGCTGCACACGCGCAGATGCCGAGTCCACAAGAAATGGCTATGAATCAATTGAACCGAATGAGTTCGGAATTGAAATTGACGAAAGAACAAGAAAATAAAATCGAACCTCTAATTGTTACCCGGATTGAAAAAATGATGGAATTCCGTCAAGCTGGAATGGAACGCGAGGAAATGATGGGTGAAATGAAGAAGATTAATGAAGGCCAACTAGAAACATTAAAGGCTATTTTGACACCGGAGCAATTAGAAAAATACAAGACTATGCAAACGCAAATGCGTGCGGGTGGTGGTCCTCGTAACTAATTCGAATGAAATATTTACTGATATTTTTATTATTCATTGGGCTTTCTCCAGTCATGGGGCAAGCCCAATTTGAAAAAGCACTTCAGACACAATTAATTCTTGCCTCAGATGGTGATGTGATTGAAGTGGAGGAAGGAAATTTTCAAATTTCAGGTAGTCTTTCCTTAGAGGGTAAAAAGAAAATCACCATTCGTGGAAAAGGAATGGACAAAACCGTTTTAAGCTTTAAAAATCAAAAAACGGGTGCTGAAGGAATTAAAATCACCAACTGTGAAAATATCATTTTGGAAGATTTGACCGTTCAGGATTCCAAAGGTGATTTAATCAAAACGATGCACGTGAAGGATATCATATTCCGACGCATCAAAGCGGAGTGGACCGGTGGACCAAAACCACAAAATGGTTCATATGCCTTATACCCAGTACTTTGCACCAATATTTTAATCGATAGTTGCATCGCGATCGGTGCATCTGATGCGGGTATTTATGTGGGGCAATCCAAAAACATCGAAGTAAAAAACTGCATAGCCTATCAAAATGTTGCTGGCATTGAGATTGAAAACTCATTGTATGCAGATGTACACCATAACCATGCCTATGGAAATACGGGAGGCATATTAGTATTTGACTTACCTGATTTGATTCAAAAGAAGGGTGGTTTCGTCAAGGTGCACGATAACCTCATCGAGGATAATAACTTATCTAATTTTGCACCCAAAGGTAATATTGTTGGCAAAGTTCCCCGCGGAACCGGCATGCTAATTCTTGCGACCAGCAACGTAGATATTTTCGACAATAAAATATTAAATCATCGGACCGTAGGTGTAGGCATTATTTCCTATTTCTTGGCAGAGATAGCCATTAAAGATAAGGAATATGACCCCTACCCAACCGCCATTTCGGTATACAAAAACACCTTTGAGCGTCGGCTTGGACGCGTTCCATTGGAAGGACGCTTTGCGCAGATCTACCGATTCAAACTGCGTTTTGGTCGGGATGTACCACATATCGTTTATGATGGTGTTTTGGATTCAACGCGCTGTGGAAGTGATGGGCAATATTTACCTCAGCATCGGATTTGTGTGCATCAAAATATAAACCAATCTGTAGCTAATATGGATGCGGAACATGATTTTAAGAACGTGCGTCGCAATCCCAAGGAGCTTGATTGTGTACAAGAATATGTCAAATCGAATCAATTTTAACGATGCGATACCTAGGATTTATCTTGTTATTGGGTTTATTTTCTTATCAGCCGGGGCCTAAATTTCCGAGTAAATTGTCTGATTATGGCTTGTTTGAGGGGGATTTAAAAAATCAATTACCCCATTCCGGTGTGACCCCATATGAATTGATATCTCCTTTATTTTCAGATTACGCACATAAATTACGTTTTATACAATTACCCTCGGGTAAATCTGTGGCTTACAATCCCGATTCGGTATTCCAATTTCCGGTAGGTACCCGTATTGCTAAGACCTTTTATTATCCCATGGATGAGCGAAAACCAAATGGCAGTAGACGATTGATGGAAACACGTATTCTAAGTCATGAACCAACGGGCTGGGTAGCATTACCCTATATTTGGAATGAGGAGCAAACGGAGGCATATTTAGAAGTGGCAGGAGGAACAAGTCTCGTTGAGTTCAAGGATACGAACGGAAAGAAACAGCAAGTAAATTATGTGGTCCCTAACGTAAATCAATGTAAGGGATGTCATGAGCGGGATGGTATGATGACTCCGATAGGTCCTTCAGCACGACAGATGAATGCATCGATGCAATATTTTCATGGTTCCGAAAATCAGTTGGACTATTGGAATCGGACAAATCAAATGAGTAACATTCCTACATCACGTCCCAAATTCGTTTCATATAGTGACGAAGGTGTTTCCTTAAATGAACGTGTAAAAGCTTATTTAGATATCAATTGTGCGCATTGCCATAATCCAAAAGGACCAGCAAAAAGTTCTGGCTTATTTTTAGATTACCGCTATTATGGTACGACGGCGTATGGGATGATGAAATCACCTGTAGCAGCAGGTCGAGGTTCAGGTGGGTTGCAATACGATATTGTTGCAGGAAAACCTACCGAAAGCATTCTACATTACCGTATGAATTCACATGATCCGGGCGTCATGATGCCGGAACTTGGCAGAAACATTGTTCACCAAGAGGGCGTCGAACTCGTTCGCGCGTGGATTAAAACACTAAACTAATAATCATTCGATTAGTCCCACATTAAATAGACACTCGGTTTAATGACCTTCTGCCTCACATTATTTAAAATCATTGATCTTGTAGTCCAAAACTAAAAAGGGCTGATTCCTCAGCCCTTTCCATCTATTTGCCTAAAACGATATTGACGATCCGCTTCGGAACCACAATCACCTTAGAAGGGGCTTTTCCATCCAAATGTTTCTGCACTTGCTCGTTGGCCAGTACCGCTGCCTCCACTTCTTCAGGACTTGCCGTGGCTGAAAAGGCTAAGGTCAACTTAACCTTACCATTAAATGAAATCGGGTAATTAAACTCGTTCTCCACCAAAAATTCTGGATTGAAAACAGGAAACTTCGCGTGTGAGATCGCACCCGCCTCCTCACCTAAAGCTAACCATAACTCTTCTGCGATGTGGGGTGCATAAGGAGAAAGTAATAGAACCAATTCACGAAGAACCGATTTCTTATGACATTTTAATTGTCCTAAATCATTCACACAAATCATCAAAGTCGATACAACGGTATTGAATGAATAACGATCCAAATCATCTTGCACCTTACGAATCGCCGTATGTAAAACCTTTAATTCTTCAGGTGTTGCTGGCGCATCCACTAAAACAGATTTCTGAGCTTGCTCATCAAAGAACAAGCGCCACACCTTCCGCAAGAAATTATGTGATCCTGAAATTGAATTCGTATTCCAAGGCTTGAATTGCTCCAAAGGACCTAAGAACATCTCATACACCCGCAAAGTATCTGCACCGTATTTGGCAATTAGATCATCAGGATTAACAACGTTGAATTTCGATTTGGACATTTTCTCCACTTCCCAGCCGCATAAATACTTCCCATCTTCTAAAATAAATTGTGCATCTGCAGGAACATCGTTCCGAGAGCGCTTAAATTCCTCAAGATCCAAGATGTCATTTTCGACAATATTCACATCCACATGGAGCGCAGCTACATCGTATTGATCCTTTAAACCATGCGATACAAAT
>JAIXRT010000135.1 GCA_027485075.1 Cytophagaceae bacterium | reverse complement strand
TTTGGGCACAGGTTCGAAAAGCTTACCGAATTAAGCCCGATTACATCAATCTTGAAAGCGGATATTACAATATCCTCCCCGAGGAGACCCTCGAAAAGCACCTGAAACACATTCGTGAGATCAATTACCAAGGTGCCTATTACATGCGTACCAAGCAGTTTGACGACCGCAAGGCCATGAGTAAACTGGTAGCCGATTTAATAAACTGTCCTGCTGATGACCTAATCTTAACGCGGAATACCACTGAATCCCTGGACATGATTATCGGTGGTTATCCATGGAAAGTAGGGGATGAAGCCATTTTTGCCATTCAGGATTATGGCGCAATGCAAGACATGTTTGAGCAGATTTCCCGTAGATATGGAGTGGTGCTGAAAAAACTTTCCCTTCCCTTGCACCCCGCGAATGATGAGGAAATTGTTAATCTGTACGCGTCCGCCATCACATCCAAAACTAAATTACTCATGGTTTGTCACATGGTCAATGTAACTGGACAAATCCTCCCCATCCAGAAGATTTGTGACATGGCACATGCCAGAGGTGTCGAGGTCATGGTGGATGGCGCGCATGCCGTGGCACATTTTGAATTTAATCTCCCTGATTTACATTGTGATTACTATGGTGCGAGTCTACATAAGTGGTTGGCCGTTCCATTGGGCGTTGGGATGCTTTATGTCAAACCTGAACATGTATCCAAGATATGGCCTGTTTTTGCGGAAAATGAGGCTGCTGCCAAAGGTATCGAACGTTTGAATCACCTCGGTACAAATCCGGTGCATATGCATTTAGCAATTAAGGATGCAGTGAGTTTTTATCGCCAATTAGGCCCGGCTCGAAAGGAAGCACGTTTGCGGTACCTCCAACAGTACTGGACATCGCAAGTGCGAAACATACCTGGAATTAATGTGAATACCCCAGCAGATCCCAAGCGCCATGGTGCAATCGCGAATGTGGGACTTAATCGAATAAAACCAGCTGAATTGGCTAAGAGGCTACTAAATGAGTATAAAATTTATACCGTAGCCATCGATAGCAATGATGTACATGGATGTCGGATAACCCCGAATGTCTTTACCAGCACCCAGGATTTAGATCAATTAGTTCGCGCATTAAAGGAACTAGCCTAAAAAAGGCAGCCCTCTCGAGCTGCCTTCCAGTTTATTTCCCTTTTTTCTGTGCTGCTAGCCATTCCATAATGGTAACTGGTTTCCCGTTGACGCGAACTGCCGACCCATCTAAATCTGTTCGTGGTAGGTTCTCATGCAAATAAACCCACGACCAGTGGCCATTGTATTGGAAGCCTTTACCGCCATAGAAATTCGTGATGTCATTCACATGATCATAATAGGTAAAGTGGACATTCTTCGCACCCGCTGCACGCAGGCGATCGAAAACGGGCTCAACGGTCAGCTTGGGAATTGTCGTCATGTCATCTTTGGAATGCACAAACCACATAGGTACCTGTTTGATTTTCTGAATATCTGCGTCAGCAATGTATTCAGAACGATACGCTAACGCACTAATATATCCCGCTGCAAAGTAATCCGGGTACAACAAAATCAATTTTAAGGCCATATACCCACCATTTGAACAGCCGCCTACATAAATGCGGTTCGCGTCAATTTTCGGATTGGCTTTGACATAATCCTTAATTAAGGCCATTAATCCTTCGTTATAGATATCGTTGTCTTTTCCCTGCGTGCCGACGCCCTTTTCATTGTGCATCCAAGCGCCCGGACATTGTGGAGATAATACATAAGCACCATCAAATATGGCTTGAATTCCTTCAGAGGCATAATTAGCTGCCTTGTTGCCTAGCAATGGGATCGTTGGATCTGTACCGCCTTCACCACCACCATGCAACCAAATCACTAGTGGAGACTTCTCCTTTGTTGTTTTAGGTGCATAGGACGCATACGACATGGTTAACTTTTCGCTGAACTTATATTTTCCCGTCAAGTCAAATTGATCTACCAAAGGCATGATTTTGCGCTCAGGTGTATCCCAAATTTGTTGGCTTTTTGTATGCATGACCGTCATCGCATAATCGACCCATACATTTCCTTTTCCACGAAGGTATTGAATCGGAGAGGTGATCGGAGAAGTAGGACTCACCGCCAACACAAGCGTGATGTTTTTACCTGTTTTTACGCGATTTCCTTGCTCGTCGGACACATAAGCGGTAACGATATCCCGGGTATTTTGAAGATCCGAAATAGGGCCTGCGGCTGATTTCCGACTGGCGAAAACCTGATATTCAGATGCCATAGCTTTCGAGGTGGTATCAGCTAGATGTAGGATAACTTTATTTACCCCTGCGCCCCAGTCGAATCCTTCGACAACATAGGAATAGGTGCCCGTGGGCTTGCCCCAGGCACTAAGGGTAAGTAAGAGCATCAAGCTCAAAAAGAATGATTTTTTCATTTTATTAGGTTTATTCATCAAATAAAGGGATTATTTAGCGGATTCCTATCCTTGAGATGATGGTTAGCAAATAAATGATTTAAACTTTTTACAGACTTTTCGTAGAGATAACCAGCGTCATGATGGAGGAAGCGGGTACCTGAATCTTGCCATTGCGAACAGATTGAAACGTTAAATTCTGCTGATCTGCTGTGGTATATGTTTTTATTTCGTGTTCGCTAGGCCAATTCAACTCAAATGCGTTCCCCGTATTAATCATTACAAATACATTTGATTTTTGATCTGTAAATCCAGTGATTAAGCAATCGGGTTGTTGGATACTTACTTCGAAGCGTTTCATGCCCGGCCTGATGAATCTGGAATAATTGCCTAAGGTCCAAAGCGTTTTGGAATCATATAACTCCGCATCCAATTTGTTGGCATCATTCTCTCCTTTCCTTTCCCCATTAAACGTATAAATCAACCCATCTTTAAAGTCATTCGCGCTGACGGCTAGCCACCAGCTCCAAGAAGTTGCGTTTGCATCATGAATATCTGAATGGATGACTTTGGCGACATA
>JAIXRT010000081.1 GCA_027485075.1 Cytophagaceae bacterium | reverse complement strand
TTTCGCGCGCATATTTTACTGCATTAATTTTACCTAGTATTCCTCTTTCGGCAAAACCTGGAGCAACAAGAATTCCATCTAATCCAGCTAATGCATCCGCTACGTCAATATCTTCCATCGTTTCAGAAGAAATCCATTTGACATTTACTTTTATCTCATTCGCTACTCCGGCATGGATAAATGCTTCGGCGATTGATTTATATGAATCTTTTAATTCAACGTATTTACCAATAAGGCCAACAGTAATTTCAAACTTTGGATTTTTCAACTTCTCCAAGAACTTTGACCAAGCTGATAAATTGCTGTCTTTATCGTTGTATATATCTAGTTTATAAAGTACACGACTGTCTAAGCGTTCTTGTTTCATCAACATAGGAACATCATAGATTGTTTCCGCATCTCTAGCTTCAATCACATCTTGCTCACTCACGTTACAAAAAAGGCCTATTTTCTTTTTCATTTCTTGAGGAAGTGGATGTTCTGTCCGGCATACAAGTATATCAGGCTGTATACCTGATTCTGATAATTGTTTTACGGAGTGTTGTGTTGGTTTTGTTTTTAATTCCCCTGCTGATGCTAAATAGGGCACTAGGGTCAGATGTATAAATAGTGTGTTTTTTTCTCCTAAATCCCATTTCAATTGACGTGCAGCTTCAATAAAAGGTAAAGATTCAATGTCACCCACGCAACCACCAATTTCTGTAATAACTACATCGAATTTTCCAGTTTCACCTAGAATCAAAATGTTACGTTTGATTTCATCCGTGATGTGCGGAACTACTTGTACGGTTTTACCTAAATAGTCACCTCTACGTTCTTTGGTTATCACATTGTGATACACACGTCCGGTCGTAATGTTATTCGCCTGACTCGTAGGGGTATTTAAGAAACGTTCGTAATGTCCTAAATCTAAATCCGTTTCTGCTCCATCATTTGTCACATAACATTCGCCATGTTCATAAGGATTTAACGTACCCGGGTCAATGTTGATATACGGATCGAATTTCTGAATAGTACAGGTTAATCCGCGAGCTTGAAGTAGTTTGGCAAGTGAAGAGGCGATGATGCCTTTTCCGAGTGAACTTGTTACGCCACCCGTAACGAAAATATACTTTGATTTTTTAATAGATCCCTTGCCAGACATTCGAATAATTCATTATTTGGTTACGGGAAACAAAGATAGGAATAATTACCACACCGAATTAATCCTATTTTTATTTTATCTTGCATTCGTCTCGAATTTTTAATTATTCTATGTCCATAAAACTCTTTTCTGCTTCAGCGGGCTCTGGGAAAACATTCACGTTAACCTTGGAGTATATTAAATTAGCGTTGAGAGAAGAGGATCGTCGTGGATATTTTCGACGCATTTTAGCCGTTACGTTTACGATTAAAGCAGCGGAAGAAATGCGTTCCCGCATTATCGAGTTTTTACATGGTATTTCAAATCCACAAACTGATAGTCATCAAGAGATTTTAGACTTAGTTTTTACTGATTTCCAGAAAGAGGGGATTAATTTAAGCCGGGCAGAAATTTCAAAGCGAGCATCTGTCGCGCTTCAACAAATTTTACAGGATTACGGTTTGTTTTCTGTGATGACGATCGATAGTTTTGTTCAAAGACTAAGTTCAACGTTTATTGAAGAACTTAATTTGCCTAGTCAGTTTGAGGTTATTTTAGATTCTAATGGATTGATTGATCAGTTGATCGATCAATTATTGGATAAGGTAAACCGACTTGGTGACCCAATCCTTACCGACTTATTAATAGACTTTGCTAAATCAGAAGTATCAGAAGGTCGGTCATGGAATTTACTGCGTGATAATTTACATCAGTTTTTGCGTATCTGTTTGGATGAGTCTTATCATCAAATTAAACCTCACATGGATGTTTTTTCCATGGATGATTTTAGGCAGATTGAAGCCCAAATACGAAATCAAATTCGATCGGTTGAAGATCAATTGATTGAGATTGCTCATGAATTTATAAGTTATATAGATCCACTACAATTTCCAGACGATTATTTTAGTGGCGGCCGATATAGCTCCGTTCATTACTTCAGAAAGTTTCTTTCGACAAAAAAACCAAGTGATTTTGTATTTACCTCATTGAAAAAATCATTAGAATCCAATCAATGGGCTGCTAGTAAAATTGATAAAAAGTCTGCTTCAGAAATTAATGATTTGGCTGATTCATTACATTCCATTGGACATTCTTTTGTTGATATCTACGAAGCCAATTATAGTCGTAATCAACTTTTAGGGTGGATTGCTCGAGATATTAAGAAGATTGCTTTGTTGGCCTCGATTTCAGAGGAACTTATTGAATATCAAAATGAAAATTCGGCAGTTTCTATCTCCGAATTTTCAAAAAGATTATATCAAGTTATCGCTAACGACCCTGTTCCATTCATTTATGAAAAACTAGGAGATCGGTATACGCATATTTTGATAGACGAATTTCAAGACACGTCGATCTTACAATGGCAAAATTTTATGCCTCTTTTGGAGAATTCGGTTTCGCTAGGTCATCAAAACTTGTTAGTTGGCGACGCCAAACAATCCATTTATAAATTCAGAGGGGGAGAAGTTGGTCTAATTGCATCCCTTGCGCAATCGGATAAATCCATTGTACAGGCTAAGCTCAACCAGGGTTCGTTTGATGAGGAGCGTTACGATTATTTATTGGAAGCTATCGAACCAGAGAATTTAGCCTATAATTACCGAAGCGCTGCTGAAATTGTGAATTTCAATAATGCATTTTTTAATTGGATCGCAGAACAAGCATATTACACGGTTCAATCCGATTTGATAAAACCAATATATGGGGAATTGCTGACGCAAATTCCTCGCGTTAATGCCGACAAGTTTACGGGTTCAGTTGATTTAACCGTCATGCGAAAACCCAAATTAGATGCTGAATCAAAAGATTTAGAG
>JAIXRT010000272.1 GCA_027485075.1 Cytophagaceae bacterium | reverse complement strand
CACTGGAGTGAGGTCAAAGATCCCCAACAATACGATTCCAATCACCCAAACAGGTTTTTTAACTTTCGCCATACTAGCACTGTAAACGAGCGCAGCACCTAGCAAAATAATAATCAAACTGCGGAAGGCATCTGTTTGAAACAAATCAATCCGATCCATACGAATGCTATTCCAAATCGATGTATTTAACGCAGCATCTTGAATGATCGCTGCTCCATCCTGGGCACCTTTGAAATCAAAAAATAAATCAGGCAGAATTCCGAATAATAAACATAAGCCTCCACTAAGTCCTAAAGCATACAGTAATGGTTTCTTAATTTCAGCTAAAGTTGGTTTGTGTTTCGCTAATTGAATCAATCCCATTAATCCTATACTCACCATCCCAAACTGAACAAAAGAGAGAACCATCGTGATCGCACGGAACTTATTAAACATCGGGATGTAATCAAACCAAACGTAATTCAAGGCAAAGTTCTTGCCCCAAGCCATCGTTAAAAACAAGGTAGTAATTCCAAGAATCCACCATTTTTCACCTGATTTGACATAAAATGCGGCGAATAAAAACAAGAAGATCACCAAAGCGCCCGCATAGGCTGGGCCCGCTGTGTACGACTGCTCACCCCAATAGGTTGGCGCTTTTTCCACAAATCCCAACACTTGATCCTCCGGAAAACCCGCGTCCACCATTGTTTTGTAGGTGGCCGATTTCGTCCCTCCCAAATCACCTTGAGATGCTCCACCTTTGAAATTAGGGATCAACAAAGTTCCTGTTTCCGACAATCCATACGACCAATCGAATGCATAGCCACTATCTAATCCATCTCCACGTTTAGCATTGGCCGCTAATTCAGATTTTCCACGGGTTGTCTCTTTGGCATAATCATAGTTATTCCAAAGACGCATGCCGTGGGTTCCGATCGCTAAAATTAATCCGAGGCCCAACAATAATCCGCGGGAGTACCAGTCTTTCAGGGTTTTGTTCTGAAAAGAATGCACCAACATATAGAGTTTGTATGCTCCGATGATGAAGAATAAATAATAGGTAATCTGGACGTGGTTGGCATATAATTCCAGCGCCATCGCTAACGCAAAAACCGCGGCACCTAGCCATTTATATTTACCCCAACACATCCGAATTCCTGCCAGGACCATCGGTGCATAAGCTAATGCCAATACCTTAGACGTGTGTCCCGCCGGTATAATAACCAAATTATAGGTCGCAAAGGCGTAAAATACCGCTCCAGCGAATCCCAGTAGGGGTGATGCCCCTAGGGCCCAAAGGAATAAATACATTCCCAATAACTGAAGGATCAATAAATTGACCGGGGTAGGGAATAAATTGGTGATAAAACCGCCTAGGTAACTCGAAATGCTATATGGATACGAACCGGAAATTTGGTAGGTAGGCATACCCCCAAACATCGAATTTGTCCACCAAGCGTCTGTGCCCGACGATTTTTTAAATTGAATGCTCTCCTGTGCCGCCGCTTGAGCTTGCTGAATATCATGCTGCACGAGCACCTTTCCCTGCAAAATAGGTCCACAGTAAATAAAGGCGATAACGATAAAGCCTAGAATAACGAGTCCATGTGGGACTAAGGAGCGCAAATCAATTTTCATATGATGCTATTGAATACTTACTAATTCCAATTCAAATGTTAAATCACGACCTGCTAATGGATGGTTCGCGTCCAACGTCACATGTGTTTCCGTCAAATCAGTAATCACGACCTCAACCACCTGGCCACCATCTTGGTGCATGCTCAACGAAGCCCCTAATTCCAATTCAATATGTGCAGGAATTTGCGTGCGCTCAATGGTTAAGGTATTTTCTGGCGAATGCTCACCATACGCCTCTGCCGCAGGGATCACAATTGTTTTTTTCTCACCAATGCTCATGCCCGTCACACCATCATCAAATCCTTTGATGACCATACCCGAACCTAATTGAAATTCTAATGGAGTGCGACCTACCGATGAATCAAAAATAGAACCATCATCGTGTTTTCCTGTGTAATGTACGGCAACCTTGTCGCCCGTTTTAGCTAATGACATAATTGTAAATTTGACCTTAGGCGCTAGACCCTAAGCATATTAATGAGTAGTAAATGAAATGGACTCAAGTCTCTAGCCTCTTGGGTCGAACATAAGCCGTAAAGTTCACTAATTTTTTTCCTTTTTCATAGAGGAAATAGGCCGACAATAAAGATTTAGATAGCTGTTTGAAAGTGTGTCACCGAAATACTTGGCCGTTTCAAAATCCGCACAAGCTTCATCAAACAGTCCGACATGTACGAGCTTCACCCCACGATTGTAATAGGCCTCGCGCCAGTAGGGTTCTAATTCAATGGCGCGCGAAAAATCATCGATCGAGCCCCGATTATTTCCATACAATGATTTGAAGTAAGCCCGGTAAAAATAGTAGTTTGGTTGATCTGAATCCAACTTAATCGCCCGGGTCAAATCCGCAATCGCTCCCATGTAATTGTCTAGAAAGCCACGGCTCAATCCCCGCGCATAATAAATATCTGAATTGCGGGGATTTCGATCTAAGGCAAAGTTGAAGGATTCAATGGCCTCTTTGTATTGACCCTCCTTGAGCTGACGGATGCCTAGGTTGTATTCCGACTGGCAACCAGTGATCAAGATAAGCGAAAACAAAATCGTAAGCGATCTCATGTTACTTAAACTGTATAATTGAAATTCCCGCTCCACCCCGGTCGGCATGCTCGTCCTGCACCGACTTAATTTCGCGGTAGCGTTTAAGTTGCTCCTTAACCAGCGCACGCAAAATGCCATCGCCCTTGCCGTGCAAAATATGTACTTCCGGAACGCCCAATAAAATGGCGTCGTTCATGTATTGGTCTAAAATCACATAGACTTCCTCGCCACGTTTGCCGCGAACATCAAGAGTTAAGGAGAACTGCGCCATCCGACTATTCATGTCGATGCCCTTCATCGCTACGCGGCTTGTCTTTTCGGCTTTCGGCGTTGCCGCCTTTTCGAGGCGATTTAATTTGATGGTGCTTCTTATAGAGCCAAGTGCAACAACCGCATCTTTTCCTTTCATCTCAAGTACCTGACCTACAGCCCCTTCACCGTCAGCTTGCTTGATCGCCACCCAAGAACCTACCTCAATAATGCCAGTTGGCTTAGAAATAATCGGCTTCGGTTCTATTTTCTTTACTGGATTGGCTAATTTTTCAGTAGCAAATTCAGTCAATGTATTTCGGATTGCCTTTGTCGCTTCTTTCTCAGCAGATTTCTCCTTGATCTCACGAATCGTTTGTTCGATCTTTTGGTTGGCATCTTTAATGAGTTGTTTCGCCTCTGCTTTGGCGGAATTAAGTAAACGTTTTTGGTCTTCTTCCAGTAATTGTTTGAGGCTGGAATATTGTTCTTTGATACGTTCAGCCTGTGCTAATTGGGCCGCCAGACTACTGTTTTTGCTTTCCCAAATTTGCTTTTCCGTCTCCGTTTCCATCAAAAGCTTATCAAAATCCACTTGGTTTTTACCTAGTTTTTTTCGTGCATTTTCGATGATTTGAGAAGGTAGTCCTATTTTTTGGGCTATTTCAAAGGCGAAGGAGCTACCCGGTTTCCCCATATCCAATATGAATTGAGGCTCTAAATGGGTCGTGTCATAACGCATCGCTGCATTAAATAAACCTGCCTTGCGATCCGCCAAACTCTTCAAATTGCCAAAGTGCGTGTTGATGGCGCCATAGGAACCTTTGTCGGCCAATTTCTCTAAGATTGATTCCGCAATCGCCCCACCCAGTGATGGTTCGGTACCGGTTCCAAATTCATCAACTAGCAACAGGGTTTTTTCCTGCGCATGTTGCAAGAAATAGCGCATGTTGCTTAAATGCGAGCTGTAGGTACTGAGTTCGTTTTCTAGATTTTGCTCATCGCCCATATCTAGAAAAATCTGATCGAAGAATCCCATCGTGGATCCTTCAGCTACCGGTACTAAACAGCCGGCTTGAAACAAATATTGCAATAATCCGATTGTACTTAACGTCACTGATTTACCACCAGCATTGGGTCCTGAAACGACCATGATGCGTTTTTGTGCATCTAAGGTAATGTCTAGTGGTTTGATTTTTTTGCCAATTTTCGCCAGCGATTCCTCTAAAATCGGATGTCTTGCTGCACGCCACTCGACATGAGGTGTCGCTTGAATATGGGGCAAAATAGCGTCATGTTCGATGGCCCACACCGCTTTTGCTCGGACAAAGTCAATTACGCCTAACCATTGAAACCAGGCGGCGAGCATGGGAACTAAAGGGCGCACGCGATCTGATAATCGGCTTAAAATTTGAATGATTTCACGTCGCTCTGCAGACTCGAGTGACTTAATTTCGTTGTTTAAAACAAGGGCATCGGCAGGTTCTAAATAAACTGTTTTCCCTGTATCCGATTCGTCTTGCACGAATCCTTTGATTTTTCGCTTATGTTCGGCTGCTAAAGGGATCACCATGCGACCATTTCGTAAGGTCAACGAAAAGTCTTTACTCACCCAGCCTTCTTTGTAGGCTTGTTGGATATACGAATCTAGTTTTTTACGCAGGTTCTGTTCCTCTGCAAATCGTTTCCGACGCAAATCACCCAGGGCAGGGGAGGCCGTTTCTTTGATTTGACCATTCACATCAAAAACGCGGTCTAGCTCTTGGATAAGCGGAATGATTTGACGGAAATCTAATCCCATCTCCGTTTCTTTCGCTTGATATTGCTGGGTAATTCGCTTGATTTCAGGGAATTTATCTGCGTCTAGATTCGTGAAAAAGCGAATCATCTGCACTAAAATGTCTAGTCCTCGATGCCAATCCCGCCAATCTTCCGGAGTCAAATAATGTCCTTCTAAACTTAATGGCGCGAACCAAGCACGCAAATCATAATAATCTTGTTGGGGCCATTCGCCCCCATGTTCCGCCATGATTTGTTTCATCTCATGTACCTGCGTAACCCAAGATGTTACGATGGAATGGCGGGTGGAAAATTTCATTTTGGCTGCAAATTCAGCACCCATCGGGCTGAGGCAAGCCTGCGAGATATCTCGCTGTATGTGGTCAAAACCTAATTTTTCAGCAATATTTTCGGGGTAATTCATAGCTGATAAAAGGCTTTTATTTTTCCGATGAGTGCGTCGTTTATTTTCCAATAACTTTCGCGGGTCCAGCCAGCAACATGCGGGCTAAAAATTGTCTGAGGAAAGGCCGAAATAGCGCTAAAACGTGCCTTTTCCGCGTCCGACCACCTGGTGATTTGTTCGTTGGGTAAAACGTCTAAGGCGAGTCCAATTAGTTGACCTGATTGCAATCCAGCTAAGAGCGCGTCCATTGAGCAAACTGCGCCGCGCGAGCTATTCATCAGGACGATTGGTTTTTTAAATTTCGAGATAAAGTCGTGATTTACCATTTCGCGCGTTTCGTCTGTTAATGGCACATGCAACGAAAGGATGTCGGCCTGGTCAAAAATGTCTTCCAAGTTATGTGTGGCCGGGGCATATTTGTCATAGGCCATCAAATTCATGTCAAATCCTTGTAATTTTTTGGCGAGACTTTGGCCCATGTTTCCATAGCCGATAATGCCAAGTGTCTTTCCTTGTAATTCCCAACCGCGATTTGCTTCGCGATTCCAGTTTCCTGCGCGTACCTCGGTGTCTGCCGTATTTATTTTTCGTGCGATACTTAGTAATTGGCCGATCACATGTTCGCCCACCGCATCCCGATTGCCTTCGTTGGCACTAAAAACAGCAATCCCATGTGCCTCGCAAAACGCGAGATCGATTAAGTCCAATCCAGCACCTGCGCGGGCAATGAATTCCAGAGATCCAGTGGAGATAAATTCAGCGGTAAGCGGTAATTTGGAACGTAGTACCAGACCTTGGTATCCTTGAATGTCTACTTCTGACGCGCTTAAATAGGGCTTTTCATCTACATCAAAACCCAATGCGCGCAAGTCCTTCGCTAGGGAAGGATGTACCTCATCGATGATTAAGACGCGTTTCGCCATACTATGCGTTCATTCTATTTTTAACTAAATCGATGGCCAAAAAGAAGGCGTGCAAGAATGAGCTTGGATCAGCTTCATTTTTTCCGGCAATATCGTAAGCGGTTCCATGGTCAGGGGAGGTGCGGATGATAGGCAAGCCAGCTGTGAAGTTAACCCCTGTTTCGAAAGCTATGTATTTGAATGGAATCAATCCTTGGTCATGGTACATGCCCAAAACCCCATCAAATTCCTTGAATTGTGCTTTTCCAAAGAATCCATCCGCCGGATATGGGCCAAAAACCAGGTTGCCTTTACTTCTAAATTCATCGATGACCGGTTGGATAATTTCTAGTTCTTCCTGACCTAACAGCCCCGCTTCACCCGCATGCGGATTCAATCCTAACACGGCTAATTTAGGTTTGTCGATGGCGAAATCTTCGCGTAAACTCTGTAAAAACGTGGTGATTTTTTCGCGGATAAGGTCCTTGTTCAATGCCTTACTTACCTCTAATAGTGGCAAGTGGCCTGTGGCAACACCTACGCGCAATTCGTCGCTTACGAGCATCATCAGCGATGATTTTGCTTCGAAACGTTCAGTTAAATATTCGGTATGTCCTGGGAATTTAAAGTCCTCCGATTGGATATTATGCTTGTTGATGGGTGCCGTAACAATCGCCGACAACACCCCGGAATCAAGGTCTTTGGCAGCGCGATCTAAGCAAGCAAAAGCTGCTTTTCCAGCCTCAGGGGTCACTTTTCCAGGTTCGACTAGGGTATTGGAGTCGTCCCAGCACGTAATTACATAGCTTTGATCTACACCAGCTTCACTTAATTCCTTAATTTCTTTGATTGACCATTCGGGCAATTCTAGTTGTTTGCGCGTGAATTCGAGCACTTTTTTGGAACCGTAAATGACTGGCGTGCACCATTTCAAAATACGCTGGCTACCCAATGCTTTGAGAATGACTTCCGGTCCGATGCCGTTATAATCTCCAAGGGTGATGCCGATAAAAGGTTTCGATGCGCTCATGAATGCTAGGTAAAATTAGGGTTCGCAAGTTAACAATTTTCGAATCATGGAAATAGGATTTTTTTAAACCTGCCGTTTTTTAGTAACGAACCCAATAATTATTGTAAAATTTCAATATTTGCCAAATTTTATATGGCGCAGGATGTTGAAATCCCAATATTTTTATCATTTTTGTTAGACTGCATTAAATCTAATCGAATGCCAAAATCCTACGTTAACAAAATCAACAGCCTGCTTATCGCGAATCGCGGTGAGATCGCTATTCGTATCATGCGTGCCGCTTCTGAGTTAGGAATCAGAACCGTAGCCGTTTACACCTTTGAAGATCGTTATTCGCTTCACCGTTATAAGGCGGATGAGGCCTACCAAATCGGTAAAGAGAATGAGCCTTTGAAACCCTATTTGGATATCGAAGGATTGATTTCGTTATGTAAATCCAAAAAGATTGATGCAATTCACCCGGGCTACGGTTTCTTATCTGAAAACGTAGTGTTGGCCCGTCGGTGCCGCGAAGAAGGCATTGTATTTGTAGGCCCTTCTCCAGAAGCCATGGATGCGCTTGGGGATAAAGTAGCAGCCAAAGTTGCTGCCCTTAAAGCTAACGTGCCGATGATCCTTGATTCGAAAGGGGATATGTCGATATACGAAAATGCCCTTTCTGAAGCGCGTCGCATTACGTTCCCTGTCATGGTGAAAGCTGTTGCCGGTGGTGGTGGTCGTGGGATGCGGGTCGTTTACTCCGAGGCAGAATTAGAAAAAGCACATTCAGAAGCTAAAAATGAGGCTAAAAATGCCTTTGGTGACGATACGTTATTTATTGAGAAATTTATTAATGAGCCCAAACATATTGAGGTGCAGTTGTTGGGTGACCAGCATGGCAACTTGGTTCATTTATATGAGCGGGATTGTTCGGTCCAACGGCGTTTTCAGAAGGTTGTGGAGGTTGCACCTTCGTTTGGCTTAAAGGAAGAAACAAAGCAAAAATTATATCAATACGCGTTATCGATCGGTAAGGCGGTTAATTATTACAATGCGGGGACGGTTGAATTCTTGGTCGACAAGGATGAAAATATCTATTTCATAGAGGTGAATCCACGTATTCAGGTGGAGCATACGATTACGGAAGAGGTTACGGGCGTTGATATCGTGCGGACGCAGATTTTAATTGCCCAAAATTATAAGTTATCTGATCCGGGTATATTCATTCAATCGCAAGAAAAAATCCCATTAAATGGCTATGCGATTCAATGTCGGATTACAACAGAAGACCCAGCCAATGGCTTTAAACCTGATTTTGGAACAATTATTGCCTACCGAAATGCGGCTGGTTTTGGAATACGTTTAGATGAGGGTTCGTCTTATCCTGGGGTGAAAATTTCGCCTTATTTCGACTCCATGCTGGTTAAGATTTCTGCCAAAGGTCGGACACTTCGCGGTGCTGCTGAACGCTTAAATCGGGCATTGACGGAATTCCGAATTCGTGGCGTTAAAACCAATATTCCATTTTTGCGTAATGTAATTACCCATCCAGTGTTCCAAGAGGGACATTGTACGGTTCCGTTTATCGCGAATCATCCTGAATTATTTAATTTTAAGCCTACACGTGACCGTTCGACCAAAGCACTTCGCTATTTAGGTGAGGTGATTGTGAATGGAAATCCGGATGTTAAAGTGAAGCCTAGCGCTCCATTCCGCCAACCAATCATTCCGATTATATCAGATGTTTCTGAATATCCAGCTGGCTACAAGCAGTTATTGATGGAACTTGGTCCAGAGAAATTTGCCAAGCACATTCGTGATACCAAGCAAGTTTTATTTACGGATACGACGTTCCGCGATGGGCACCAATCTTTATTGGCTACCCGCGTTCGGACGCAAGATATGTTGGCCGTCGCCTCTGGCTTTGCCAAATCTTTCCCGAATTTATTCTCGATGGAAGTTTGGGGCGGTGCGACGTTTGATGTAGCGATGCGTTTCTTGCAGGAATCTCCTTGGAAGCGTTTGGAAGAGTTTAGGGAGGCGATGCCGAATATGCTTTTGCAGATGTTGTTTAGAGGATCCAATGCCGTGGGATATTCAGCCTATCCGGATAATTTGATTGAAAAGTTTGTGGAGAAATCATCCGAAGCGGGTATTGATGTATTCCGGATTTTCGATTCGTTAAACTGGATTGAGGCGATGAAGGTTTCGATACGTGCGGTTCGTGAGCGCACACCTGGTTTAGCGGAAGTTTCCATTTGCTACACAGGAGATGTATTTACGAATCAAAAATACAACCTGCAATATTATGTGGATATGGCGCGTCAGCTGGAAGATGAGGGCGCACATATACTTTGTATCAAAGACATGGCAGGACTTTTACGTCCATTACAAGCGGAGAAATTGGTGGCTGCACTGCGGAAGGCGGTCGATATTCCTATTCACTTGCACACACATGATACTTCTTCAGTTCAATCGGCTACGTATTTGAAGGCGATTGACGCGGGTGTAGATGTGGTTGATGGAGCAATCGGTTCAATGTCTGGATTGACTTCGCAGCCCAACTTAAATTCGTTGGTGGCCATGTTGAAAGGCCACGAAAAAGATCCCAAATTGGATTTGGATAAGCTGAATCAATATTCGAATTATTGGGAGGCGGTGCGTGCTATGTATTTCCCTTTTGAATCTGAATTGAAGGCAGGGACGGCTGAGGTGTATAATAATGAGATTCCGGGTGGGCAGTACACCAACTTGCGTGGTCAAGCGATCGCGTTGGGTGTGGGTGATAAATTTGAGTTATTGAAGGCTAATTATTCGGAGGCGAATAATTTGTTTGGTGATATTGTGAAGGTGACACCGTCTTCTAAGGTGGTGGGAGATATGGCTATTTTTATGACTGCAAATAGCTTATCAGCAGAGGATGTTTATGCCAAAGGTTCCACCTTATCTTTCCCAGAATCGGTAAAAGATTTCTTTAAAGGAGGCTTGGGTCAGCCATATCAAGGATTCCCGAAACAGTTGCAAGAGATTGTTTTGAAGGGAGAGGTGCCTTATGAAGGACGTCCGAATGATCACTTAGATCCAATCGATTTTGATACGGATTATGCGAATTTCAAAGTTAAATTCCCGGATCACGAAGGTGGCTTCTATGATTATTTATCGTACAAAATGTATCCGAAAGTGTATGAAGATTTCTACAAAAATCAGGCACTTTATGGTGATTTGACGATGATGCCTACGCCGGCTTTCTTCTACGGATTGAAGCAGGATGAGGAGATTATGATTACGATTGAGCCTGGTAAGACCATCATAGTCAAGTACTTATACATGTCGGACCCAGATGAATCAGGTTTGCGAAATATTACATTTGATTTGAATGGGCAGGCGCGTCGCTTGAAAATATTAGATAAGAACATTAAGGTTGAAAGGGCGCAGCATGCGAAGGCGACTGGCAAAGGAGATATTGGTGCTCCGTTGCAAGGAAGATTGAGTCGTATTTTAGTGAAGCCAGGGGAGGAAGTAAAGAAAAATGCACCGTTGTATATCATTGAGGCGATGAAAATGGAGTCGATTGTTTCGGCGCCGTTTGAGGGTATCATAGGTAATGTGGTGCTGAATGAGGGAACGGTAGTTGAACAGGAGGATTTGGTCTTGACCTTGGAAGAGGCGAAGTTGCCAGAGCCAGATGTGGAGGAATATATTTTCGTTTATGGAACCTTGCGTCGCGATTGTGGAAATGATTTACATCGTTTAATTGCGCGAAATTCGGATTATGTGGGTATGGCGAATTACCAAGGTCAAATGTTCCAGGTGGCTGAATATCCAGGTATTATTCCTTCATCAAACCCGGCTGATAAGGTAGTAGGCGAATTGTATTTGTTATCGAATACCGTCAAGTTGTTGAACGTCTTAGATGAATATGAAGAATATGAAACGGATCGTCCGGAGAAAAGTCTATTTATTCGGGAGCAGGTTGAGGTTACGTTGAAGGGAAAGAAGATAACTACGTATGCGTATATCTATAACCGTCCAACAGATCCGAAGACACGGATTGTATCGGGTGACTACATGAAACCATAAGATGAAAAAAGTCGCGATTTTGTTTTTGCTTTTGTGCTCGACAGGATTGTGGGCGCAGACGATTGTATCCAAAGCTCATGCACACAATGATTACGAACATGAGAGGCCATTTTACGAGGCCTTTTCTTTGGGTTTTGGTTCGATTGAATCGGATGTGTATGCGGTGAATGGACAGTTGTTGGTTGCGCATGATGTAAAAGATTTGAAGGCGTCTCGCACGCTTCAGAATCTGTATTTGGAACCAATTATTCAGGTTTTAAAAGCTGGGAAGGCGGGAAATTTTCACCAATTTTTAATTGATTGCAAGACTTCTTCAGATTCCACCTTGCCATTAATCATTAAGGCGTTGGAGCCGCATAAGGACTTAATTGTAAAAAATAAATTGCGGATTGTGATTTCAGGTAATCGCCCCAAAGTGGCTGATTACGTCAAATATCCGAATTGGATCACGTTTGATGGTCGGTCGAAT
>JAIXRT010000015.1 GCA_027485075.1 Cytophagaceae bacterium | reverse complement strand
TTAAATTATAAGCTAAAACTACCGACAATAACGTATCTTTGGCGTTCAAAGTTCGATAAAGTTACATGTATTAACGATAGGTTTTGCAATTTTAGTCTAAGTTATAGAACAAAAATGTTAGAACCTACAGACTCGAAAATAGAACGTTGAGACTAGAATTTAAAACTGCTACAAAAACAGATGAGTAAATCCCTTCCAAGTCGGTCTGAAAATTATTCAGAATGGTATAACGAGTTAGTAAAACGGGCTGATTTAGCCGAAAATTCTGCAGTTCGTGGATGTATGATTATTAAACCGTATGGGTATTCCATTTGGGAAAAAATGCAACGCGCACTCGATGATATGTTTAAGGAAACTGGCCACACAAATGCCTATTTCCCTTTATTTATCCCCAAATCATTTCTTTCAAAAGAAGCTTCACACGTAGAAGGTTTTGCCAAAGAATGTGCGGTTGTCACGCATTACCGACTAAAAAATGACCCCAATGGTGGTGGAGTGATTGTGGATCCGGATGCCAAATTGGAAGAAGAATTAATTGTACGACCAACTTCCGAAACGGTGATTTGGTCGACCTATAAAAATTGGATTCAATCTTACCGCGATTTGCCCTTATTAATTAATCAGTGGGCCAATGTTGTTCGCTGGGAAATGCGTACTCGTCTATTTCTTCGTACAGCTGAATTTCTTTGGCAAGAAGGACATACGGCACATGCGACCAAGCAAGAAGCCATCGATGAGACCGAACAAATGCTAGAAGTATACGCTGATTTCGCTGAGAATTTTATGGCTATGCCAGTCGTAAAAGGAATTAAAACAGCTAATGAGCGTTTTGCCGGGGCAGATGAAACCTATTGCATTGAAGCCTTAATGCAAGATGGAAAAGCATTGCAGGCGGGAACATCACACTTTTTGGGTCAAAATTTTGCCAAAGCCTTTGATGTCAAATTCTTAAGTAAGGAAAATCAATTGGACTACGTTTGGGGAACCTCTTGGGGTGTTTCTACCCGATTGATGGGTGCTTTAATCATGGCGCACTCAGATGATCAAGGATTGGTTTTACCTCCTAAACTAGCTCCGATCCAAGTGGTTATTGTACCTATTTATAAGGGAGAAGAGCAACTGAATGCGATTAAAGAAAAAGTAAATCCATTGGTAAAGTCATTGCGAAAGCAGGGCGTATCTGTCAAGTTTGATGTATCAGAGAATCAAAGCCCTGGTTTCAAATTTGCTGAGTATGAATTAAAAGGAGTACCTATTCGTTTGGCGATTGGAAACCGCGATATGGAAAATGGGACCATCGAGTTAGCTCGTCGCGATACGCGTGAAAAAACATCGATGGCATTTGAAGGTATTGAGCAGGTGGTGGTAGACACGCTAGCAGATATTCAAGAGAAAATCTACGCGAAGGCTTTGGCATTCCGTACTGAAAATACACACGTTGTAAATACCTGGGATGAATTCAATGCAAAATTAGACGCTGGAGGATTCGTTTCAGCCCACTGGGATGGAACATCTGAAACGGAAGATAAAATTAAGGATTTAACCAAAGCTACGATTCGTTGCATTCCATTAGATGCCAAAGAGGAAACTGGACAATGTATTTTGACCGGAAATCCGTCAAACAAACGCGTTTTGTTTGCGCGTGCTTATTAAAATATTGGACGTTAGACGTTGGACGTTGGACGTCATAGCATAAAAAAAGACGCGAAGTATCGCGTCTTTTTTTATGCTATTTTACCAACCTTTCCAGCACTTCAAGTACCCGATCAATCTCCACTTTGGTATTATTCTTCGAAAATGAAAAACGAACAGCCGCTCCTGTAGCCGATGGATTCAAAGCGGATAGAACATGTGACCCCACCGACGTTCCGCTGGAACAGGCGCTGCCGCCCGACGCAGAAATTTTTTCAATATCTAATTGAAACAAGAGCATATCTCCATCTGGAACGCTTGGAAAGCGCACATTCAAAACAGTATATAAACTATTATCTACTTCGCCTGACCGACCATTAAATTCAACTCCCGGAAAACGCGCTTTAAGCCCTTCAATAAAATAAGATTTAATGGATTTAATGTGAGACATGTGCGCGTCCATGGATTCATAAGCCATCGTTAATGCTTTTGCTAAACCCACCATACCATATACATTTTCCGTTCCGCCTCGCTGATTCCGCTCTTGTGCACCCCCGTGCATCAATGGGTGAAAACCTACCCCAGCACGTGCATACAAGAATCCAATGCCTTTAGGGCCATGAAATTTATGGGCGGCACCTACGATAAAGTCAACAGGTAAAGCTTGCAAATCGTGTGGAAAATGCCCCATCGTTTGAACCGTATCCGAATGAAAAAGAGCTCCGTATTTTTGGCATAAGGTACCAACAGCATGCAAATCCAATAGATTTCCAATTTCATTATTACCCTGCATGAGGCTCACCAAAGCCTTTGAACTTCCAGCCAATAGTTCCTCCAAATGAGCTAAATCAATGTCACCTTGCGCATTAATTTGTACTAGTTTTACCTCAGCAACACCTAATTGACCCCAAGCTTCGGCCGTATGTAAAACCGCATGATGCTCAAGCGGAGATGTAATGATCGTTTTCACTCCACCGTATAAAACAGCCGATTGAATCACAGTATTGTCAGCCTCCGTTCCACCCGAAGTAAAAAATATCTCGGCAGGTGACGTGTTTAATAATGCTGCAACAGTCTTCCGTGCTTTTTCCACAATAACTTTGGCCTGTCGGCCATGCGAGTGAATAGACGAAGGATTCGCTGTAAATTGCTCAAATAAAGGCTGCATTTCCGACCAAACAGCCGGATCCACCGGAGTGGTTGCTGCATTATCGAGGTAAATGGGTGTTTTTGTTGTTGATGTCATGTGATGCTTATTTGCTGGCTATCGCCTCGATTACCTGCATAATTTGTTGGGCTAATCCATTCGCTTCTACCTCAGTAGGTGCTTCCGCATATATACGAATGATTGGCTCCGTATTAGATTTACGTAAATGTACCCATCGATCGGCGAAATCTATTTTCACACCATCAATGGTATTCACGCGTTCCTCTTTGAATTGTTCAGCTACCGTCGCCAAGATTAAATCCACGTCCAAATCAGCCGAAAGTTCGATTTTGTTTTTTGACATGATATAAGCCGGATACTCCGCACGCAAGGCACTCACTTTTTTATTCTTATGCGCTAAATGCGTCAAAAACAAACCAATGCCAACTAAAGCATCCCGGCCATAATGTGATTCTGGGAAAATAACTCCCCCATTACCTTCACCACCGATAATGGCATTTTCCGCTTTCATTTTAGCAACCACATTAACTTCGCCAACGGCCGCAGCGAAATAAGTACCGGCATGTTGGTGCGTCACATCAGCAAGCGCTCGTGTCGATGAAAGGTTTGAAACTGTATTTCCTTTTTCGATTGACAAGATATAATCTGCAATTGCAACTAAGGTGTATTCCTCACCAAAAGGCGAACCATCTTCAGAGATAAAGCATAAGCGATCTACATCTGGATCGACTACAATACCCAGATCATATGAACCTGCCTTCATTTTGGCAATCATATCTGTTAAATTCTCCGGTAAAGGTTCCGGATTATGGCCAAAATGTCCATTAGGCTCACCAAAAATCACATCTACCTCATTTACACCTAAAGCATGTAGCAATTGAGGTACGACAATCCCTCCCGTAGAATTGACAGCATCTACTAAAACCTTAAAATTCTTAGCTTGAATAGCTGATGTATCCACCCAACGAAGTCCTAAGACATGATCAATATGTTGCTGCAAAAACGTATCATCTTGCGTAATTTTACCTAATTGCGTTACTTCAGCGAAGTTGAAATCTAAATTTTCAGCAAGCTCCAGCATCGCTTTACCATCTGAATCGGAAATAAATTCCCCTGCATCGTTTAATAATTTTAACGCATTCCATTGAGCAGGGTTATGACTAGCCGTAATGATAATACCTCCGGCAGATTTTGTCCAAGGTACGGCCAGTTCCACAGTGGGTGTAGTAGACAATCCAATATCCAAAACATCCCAGCCAAGCCCGATAAGGGTATTTGCTACTAAGGAAGATACCATCGAACCAGAGATGCGTGCATCACGGCCGAGCACAATTTGATTGGAAGCGGGATTTGTTCCTTTTAACCAGGCCCCATAGGCAGCAGCAAAAGTGACAATATCAATGGGACTAAGGCCATCACCGGGTTTCCCGCCAATCGTACCGCGAATGCCTGAAATAGATTTAATTAATGCCAAAACAGAATAAGATAAAGGTAAAAAGAAGGTCAAAATTAAGGAATTCTAGGGATATAATTATCAAGATATTGATTGCGAATTATCAGTATTTCCTATTGTAAAAAAAATCCACCACCGTACCTTTGGCAAACCTTGGAGGATTGCCAAAGGTAAGTGGGAGGTATTTAATTGCCTTCAAACCATATTTTGTGTAATTTCAAACACACAAACCTATAATCATGAATTCCAAGCGATTAGACGCACTTCTAGCGCAGATAAGCCAACTAAACATGGCTGTTATCGGTGACTTCGCCTTGGATTTTTATTTCGATATCAACCCAAATAGCGTCGAATTTTCAGTTGAAACAGGCCAAGAAGTACATATTTGCCAGCATCCAAAATCGTATTTAGGAGGAGCCGGAAATGTAGCCAAAAATTTGGCTAATCTGGGAGTTAACGTGGACGCCTACGGGATCAAAGGCGATGATGTTTTTGGAAGAGAAATGGCCTACCAAGCAGATAAATGGCATATTTCAACGAAACACCTCCTAACTATACCTGGAATCGATACCCCCACCTACACCAAACCCATGCGGGATAAGATTGAACAAAATCGATTAGATTTTGGGACACGAAATGTAGATTTCCAACAGTATGCGAAATCGTTATTGAGCCAACTGCAAAGTTCAATCGAAAAGTATCAATGGGTTATCATCAATGAACAATTCAGATTACCTCTACTAAATAAAGAAACGCTTGGCCAAGTGCAAAAATTCGTAGGCACAAATGCTATCGCTGATCTGCGGAGTTTAGGCAATGAGGCAAAAGGTACACTTCTTAAAGTCAATGAAGCTGAATTAACTAAGCTAATAGGTAAACTAACTGACATAGAAACCCAACTCAAACAATGGGTTAACCAACGCAACAAACCTGTACTCGCCACGTTGGGAGAAAAGGGAATGATTTACGCAAGCCCTACTGAATTTCATTGGCAAAAAGCAATCCCTGTTCTTGGCCCAATAGATACTGTTGGCGCAGGAGATATGGTCGTTGCTGCGTTTAGTGCTGCCAAAGCAGCAGGGGCTACTCATCAGGAAGCATGCGCATTTGCGAGTTTAGCGGTACACATCAGCATACAAAAAATAGGAGAAACAGGTAGTGCCAATCCACAAGAAATAAAAACATTACATGATGCAATCGGAAATTAAAACCTACACGGAAAACCAATTACTTCCGTTTTGGACGGCAAGGACCATCGACAAGAGTCCAGGAGGGTTCATTACGCATTTTGACGAATTTGGAAATGATGCGGGAGATGATGAAAAATCATTAATTGCACAAACGAGATCCGTATTTACGTACGCACAAGCGTATCGCCACGGGTTTGGCGGACCCATCATGAAAGAAATGGCGGAACATGGCGTCAAATTTCTACTTGAAAAAATGTGGGATGACACCCATGGTGGTTTTTATTGGATGACAGATCGGGCGGGTAGGCCAACAAACAAGCAAAAAATTGGATATGGACATAGTTTTGCCATTTATTCCTTGAGCGAATATACGCTAGCTACGGGAGATCCCATTGGACTTGAATATGCCGAAAAGGTTTTTGATTTACTGCAAAAACATGCCGTGGACACAAACCATGGAGGTTACTGGGAATTTTTTGCGGAAGATTGGTCACTCATGGGACCAGGGTCTCCGGGTGGAGATCGCAAAACTTTAGATGTGCACATGCATTTGATGGAAGCATTTACGACACTTTATGAAGCGAGTGGCAAATCCTTGCATCGCAGGAAATTAGCTGAAGTGATCGAGATTTTGATACATAAAATCATGCATCCTGAAACAGGGACAGGAATTCCACAGTTTTGGGCTGATTGGAAAGTCGCTCCACAAATTAAATTTGACATTGTTTGGGGCTGGGATCGATTTGCAGATGGAGGCCAAAAAGCGTCATCAACAGATAATACGTCATATGGCCATAATGCAGAGTTTGGATGGCTCCTCATGCATGCTATTAAAATAGGCCAATTCGATTTAGAAAAGTACCGTCCAAATTTAGAAAAGGCCTTTTATCATGCACTTAACCATGGAATAGATTGGGAATATGGTGGCGTATTTGTGGAAGGCTCACATACGGGAGATGCTTCCGATCATGAGAAAGAATTTTGGCAACAAGCCGAAATGTTAATCGGCATGCTAGATGCATATAAATTAACCAATGATTCACGTTTTATCGACGCCTATAAACAAGTGCATCGCTTTGTATTCGATAAAATGATTAATCAGCAAACAGGTGAATGGTGGCCATTAATGACCCGCGAAGGCGAGCCTATTTGGCGCCACATGGCACATAATTGGAAAATTAACTACCATAACGTTCGTTCGATGATTCTCTCGTATGAGAAACTAGGCGAATTAAATCTATGAGAAATAAACTCTTATTGTTAATGCTTGTTAGCATTCAAGCGTTTGGTCAATCTGAATCAGCTGAAAGTATTCTGAATAAATACTTTAACAGCGATCGCCAGCAAATCAGCATTCGAAAAGACACTTTGTGGGTTATTTGGCATGAACCTGCCGACAAAATAAATCCGCAAGAATTTAGGGATACCTCCGCGATTCCCTTGAATCAAATCTCTCAGGTTAAGTTTTTAAAAGGTAGAAATCCCCAAGGTGAGCCGGGAATTGGGATGCAATTAATTCCGTGGGTTTCCGTGGAAAAAGTTAAATCAAAATCACTAAATGATGTTGATAATCAAACGTTAAACCAAGTAAATGTCGCCACGGTCAATCAAAAGTTACAAGGACAAGTGTCTGGAGTGACCATTGGAAATGATAATTCACCCGGTGGTGGTGCTATGGTCCGCATTCGTGGAATTGGTTCAATAAACGCGAATAGCCCCTTGTATGTAGTTGATGGCGTACCTATTAGCGGTAATATTAACTCAATTAATCCAGGTGACATTGCCTCTGTTAGCGTGTTAAAAGACCCTTCTCAAACTGCAATGTATGGCGTACGTGGAGCTAATGGGGTAATTGTCATTAGTACAATCAAAGGAGGATCATCATCCCCCGGCATTCCAGAGGAATTCCAACGAGGTGTTACGCTGCCATTAACACTTTGGACTTGGGGAAAACAAAGTAAGGATTTCAAAAACTCCGGAAGCGACAAAAACCTCAAAAAATTACTTTCAGAGTAAATAAAAAAAGCCTTCTACATTGCTGTAGAAGGCTTTAATTTGTTATTCTGTTGACCTACCAGGATTCGAACCTAGAAAACCAGAACCAAAAACTGGTGTGTTACCATTACACCATAGGTCAATACCAAAATGTGATGCAAAAGTAAGTTCTATCTCGGAAAAAATCAAATAACACTCAAAAAAAAATGATTTATTTGACCTCTCGAAAGGCGACTCCCTATAAATCAGCTAATTCCATCGAGGACACAACGGCCTCCGCATGAATCTTACGAACCAATCCTTGTAAAACTTTACCAGGACCGCATTCAATAAACTCTGATGCGCCAGCAGCCACCATGGCTTCCACAGATTGCGTCCAACGAACCGCACCGGTCAATTGGTCGATCAAATTAGCTTTGATTTGACCTGAATCTTGAGATGGCTGCGCATTTACATTCTGAAAAATTGGACAAACCGGATTCGCAATGACAGTCGCTTCGATAGCCGCAGCTAATTCAATACGTGCAGGTTCCATAAATGATGAGTGAAACGCCCCTCCTACCGGCAATGGCAATACACGCTTCGCTCCTGCTTCTTTCAGTTGAATGCCAACTGCCTCTATTCCATCTAAAGAACCTGAAATGACCACTTGGCCCGGACAATTATAATTTGCCGCAACGACCGAAGGGCCATAGGCAGCACAAATCTCCTCAATAGTTGCGTCAGGCAATCCTAAAACAGCCGCCATCGTAGAGGGCTGAATTTCACACGCTTTTTGCATTGCTAGAGCACGCTGATAAACCAATTGTAATCCATCTTGCCAAGCCAATCCACCTGCCGCTACCAACGCAGAAAATTCCCCTAATGAATGTCCCGCCACCATACCTGGCTTAAAATCTTTACCTAATTTAGCAACCAACACGGAATGCAAATAAATAGCAGGTTGCGTCACACGCGTTTGCTTCAACTCCTCCTCTGAACCCTCAAACATCACTTTAGACAACGAAAACCCTAAAATTGAATCCGCCTCGTTGACAATGGAGCGTGCCAACTCATATTGATCGTACAAATCCTTGGCCATACCCGGAAATTGAGAACCTTGACCTGGAAAAATATATGCTTTCATATTATATTTATTAAATTTGGACTAAATTTTAGCTCGGCAAAGATAATTTTTTCTTGCTGCTTTTAAAAACAAAGCCATCTAATGCACAAACGATTATTAACCGTAAGCATTCTATTTGTTTCCATTTTTATTTTGGGTGCATGTTCCGTAGATAAGGAGCCCATTTCACCGAACGATACCTTTTTAGCACCAGCTACCGCAAGCCTTGATCTGCAAAAAAGTAAAACTTTTGTACAACGATCAAACACAAACGAAGGCGAAATTGTCATTCATGGACAGGCTGGCGCCACATTCCAAACCGCCAAAATTAAATTTACAAATAGAGTTGGAGGGCAATCAACTGATTGGCAAAATTTGAATGTAGATGTGGCCAACAAGCAATTTTCGGGAAAGTATAAATTAATTGGCGGTGGATATTATGCGCAAATTCAGCTCATGGCTGACGGAAAAGTGGTGACGGATGGTTTGTTACCCACGACGATCAATGTGGGAGAAGTATTTGCTGTCATTGGCCATTCACTTGCAGAAGGACAAGAGCCCTATGTCATTTTGGATTACGACAAAACATGGTGCCAAATTAAATTATGGCCAATTCCAGGCGCTAACCCAGGATTTTGGGGCCGCGTCGCAGAATACATGAAAAAGAAATTAAATGTGCCTGTCCTCATTTACAATACAGGACAAGGCGGAACGACCTCCATTCAATGGGGAAAATCCGCTTATGGAGAACCTTTCGAAAATAAAATCTACGATTGGAAAATCCGCTATCCATATGCGCGATTCGAACAAAGCTTATTAACAGACATGAGTAAATCTGGCCTTCGTGCTATTTTAGTAGTTCACGGGGAAAATGATTACAACGAATCAGAAAATGACATTTTGTATTTTACCAGACGTTACATTCAAAAAACACGTGAATTGGTAGGCCAACCGAATTTACCATTCATGATTGCGCTTTCCAATGCGGGACAAGACATTCCAGACCAAATCAAAGTTAGAAGAGCCCAGTCTCGTATGTTAAAAGAAATCGACTTCACCTATGAAGGTGCCAATCTGCAAGCAATCAAAGACGGTGGCATGCGCTGGGATGGCGTTCACTACAATTTTGCCGCATTAGAAATCGCCGCAATCCAGTGGAAAGAAGTTTTGACCCCTTTATTCTTTCAGGTTTCAAAACCATT
>JAIXRT010000163.1 GCA_027485075.1 Cytophagaceae bacterium | reverse complement strand
CAATTATTTGGTCTAATGTCTAGCGTCCAACGTCTAGCGTCCAACGTCTAGCGTCTAGCGTCTAACTAAAATACCTCCAATCCTCATTCCCCTTCACTTTCAGTAAAGACTGATAAATCAATTCAATTACCGCTTCCATGTCGCTTTTGGCGATGGTTTCTACGGTGGTGTGCATGTATTTTAGTGGTAATGAGATTAACGCGGAAGCAACGCCCTCTGTAGCATAGGCAAATGAATCCGTATCTGTTCCAGTCGAGCGAGATACCGCTTGACGTTGGAAGTCAATCTTGTTTTCTTTGGCTACATCAATGATGAAATCACGGACATTATTTTGAACCGCTGGACCATAGCAGATGACAGGGCCTTTTCCACAAGACATATCGCCTTGAATTTTCTTGTTGTACATCGGCGATTGTGTATCATGCGTGACGTCGGTAATAAACGCCAAATCTGGCTTCAATCTACGTACAATCATTTCTGCTCCACGAAGGCCAATTTCCTCTTGAACGGAATTGACCACGTAAAGCGTAAAGGGCAATTTGATCTTATTTTCTTTGATTTTTTTGGCTACCTGTGCGATCATGTACCCACCGATGCGGTTGTCGAGTGCTCGGCCCACTAAATACTTGCCATTTAACTCAGTCAAACCATCTTCAAAAGTAACTACGGTGCCTACGTGAATACCCATTTCTTCGACCTCTTTTTTGTTTGAGGCGCCACAGTCGATGAAGATGTCGTCGATCGTCGGTGCTTTATCTTTAGCTAGATCACGCACGTGGATGGCAGGCCAGCCGAAAATACCTTTAACTACTTTGTCTTTGGTATGAATATTTGCTCGCATGGATGGCGCGATTAAGGCATCTGATCCACCATTTCGGCGTAAAAACAAATAGCCGTTATCATCGATGTAATTCACAAACCAGGAAATTTCATCGGCATGTGCCTCAATAACGACTTTATACGGTTGGCCTGGATTAATAACACCCACCGCAGTTCCATAGGTATCAATTATTTTCTCGTCAATGAAGGGCTTGATGTAATCTAACCAAATCTGTTGGCCCGATGATTCAAAGCCAGTAGGAGAGGCATTATTTAGGTAAGTATATAAAAATTCGTTCGCTGCTTTTGGCATAAGATGTACATGTTGAATGAAGCTGCAAATTACAAAACATGTGCTAAATACTATTTTTGTTATTCGATTTTTTCAGTTCAATTTTATACTGATTTTTATTGTTTAAACGTTTTAAATCGTATTTTTGAAATCTATAATGAGCCAAAGTCATAAAAATATATATTGATGAAGAAAATAGCTGTATTTACATCGGGTGGTGATGCCCCAGGCATGAATGCATGTATTCGTGCGATTGTTCGTGGTGCTGCCTATCATGGTGTTGAAGTGTACGGTATCGTTCGCGGATACAATGGTATGATTAAGGGAGATATCATTCCGCTTAATTCACAATCAGTTAGTAACATTATTCAGCGTGGAGGTACCATCTTAAAGTCCGCGCGTTCGAAAGAATTCATGACCACAGAAGGTCGCCAAAAAGCATACGATCAGTTAAAAGAAAAGGGTATTGAGGGTTTGGTAGCGATTGGTGGAAATGGAACATTTACAGGAGCTGAGATCTTTTTTAATGAATTTAAAATTCCTACAGTGGGAGCACCTGGAACCATCGATAATGATTTGTATGGTACGGACTATACGATTGGTTTTGATACAGCTGTTAACACCGCTTTAGATGCCATTGATAAAATTAGAGATACGGCAGATTCTCATGACCGTGTCTTTTTTATTGAGGTTATGGGACGCGATTCAGGCTATATTGCCGTTCAATGCGGTATTGCGGGTGGTGCGGAAGCCTTGATGATTCCAGAGAATTTAACACCTGTTGATGATATTGTGACTATATTAAACTCAGGATTTGCTAAGCAAAAATCTTCTTCTATTGTAATTGTTGCTGAAGGAGACGAGGAAGGTAATGCTCAAGTTGTAGCGAAGAAGATCAAAGAGAAAATGGGGAACATGATCGATATTCGTGTTACAACTTTGGGTCATATTCAACGTGGAGGAATTCCTACGGCGTATGATCGTATTCTTGCCTCTCGTCTAGGTTTAGGTGCATTAGAGGGATTATTACGCGGAGAGAAAAACGTCATGGCTGGGGTGATAAATAACCAATTGGTGTACACGCCTTTCCATGATACGATCACGAAGAAGAAGCCAGTTTCAGAAGATTTGATTCGTATGGTCGATATTTTATCTACCTAGGCGTATCCATTCAACTTATAGATCACATAGCCGAACATCTCTCTAACCAATTGTGAAAATCGGGCTAAATGATTTTCAGAAGGCATAAGCCATTCTAGGACACCCATCGGGCTGTCCTTTTTTTTGTGATCTACGGGATAAGCGACTGGTTGTAAACCTACTTTTTCAAAACAAGCCAAGGAGCGGCGCATGTGTGCTGCAGAGGTAATCAAAAGAATTTGCTCCTGAGTCTTATTCAATATATCTCGTGTGTACGTGGCATTTTCATGGGTATTTCGAGCTTTTCCCTCTTGGATAATATCAGCCGAATCTACGCCCATAGCGCGCATGAATTTAGTTGCTTGGGCAGTTTCCCGGATTTCATCGGTACGAAGACCTTTGATACTCGTGTCTCCTCCGGTTATGATGATTTTTGATATGACGCCTGACTTGTATAGCAAAATAGGTTGTAACATGCGATCCGCCGTTTCCCCCACATTGATCCTATTGGGGTCTTCTTGCGAATTTTTAATGTAGCCACCGCCAAGTACGACTCCGTAGGTAAATTTCTGATTGGGTTGTAGGATGGTTTGAGGTAATTCATACCAACGGTACAGTTGGTTGACAAAATATCCGTTGGTGAATAGCACCAACATACCCAAAGCTACATAGAGCATTTTGGTATTTTTCTTCCAGATTCCGAGAACTAAACTGATTAAAATCCAACTAATTGGTAAAAGTATAAAATCGATAATTTTCGATAGCGTAAAAAACATTGTAAATTTCGTTTCGTAATAAGTTTCAATTTATTCTAATTCTATGAAATTCGTCTTATCCATCAGTCTATTTTTACTTACTACTGTAGGTGCTCTCGCTCAAAAAGTGCCTAGTTATGAGATTAAAGGCACGATTAAGGGATTGAAAAATGTAGATGTGTATTTGGCGCATTATTTTGGTTCGACCCAACAAGTCATTAAGGATACTGCTCGCGCGAATGAATTAGGACAATTTACATTTCAAGGCAAAGAAGCTTTGCCTAAAGGATTGTATTTGGTAAGTTTTTCAACCACTAAATATTTAGATCTTATTATTGGTTCGGATCACTTCAGTTTTGAAACGGATACATTGGACGTGGTGAGTAATATGCGTGTGAAGGGGTCAGATGAGAATGCGGCATTTTATGCATTCCAACAAGAAATGAATAAGCAATATCGTGCGATGCAATCCATGACTAATGCGCAGCAAGCAGAGGAGACACGCAAACGTATTGCAGCTTATCAAAAAGAATGGATGCTCAAAAACCAATCTTTATTTGTGTCCAAATTAATTAAAGCAACTTTCGATCCTGAAATTCCTGCTTATAAGAATCCGGTTAAAAATGCAGTTGACAGTGCAGCCCTCTTTAAATATCAATTTACATTCTACAAAAAGCATTATTTCGATAACATTGATTTAAACGATGATCGATTTATTCGTTCTCCATTTTTACAACGGAAGATTGAAAAGTATTTTGAGGATTTAGTTGTGCAAGAATCGGACTCCATCAGTAAGGATGCAGACGCTCTTTTAGCTAAAATTAAGCAAAAGGATGTGCGCAAGTACGTAATCTATAAGATTGCAAGTACCTATGAGAACCACAATATTGTGGGCACTGATGGTGCTTTTGTACATGTAGCAGAAAAGTATTACATCGGCGAGCCCAATTTATGGGATACCACGACGGTGCGCAAGATGAAAGAGCGTCTGGCGGTGATTAAACCTTTAATCATTGGTAAGAAGATACCAGAAATGGTTTTAACTGATCCATCGGGAAAGCGTTTGATGCTGTCTACTATTCCCACTAATTATACTGTGGTTTTCATTTATGACCCCGAATGTAGTCATTGCAAGGAGGAAACACCTAAGTTGCAGGCGCAAGAAGCTTTTTTCAAAGAAAAGAATGTGGGTGTTTTTGCCGCAAGTATTGTACGCGATAAGGAACAGTGGCAAAAGTTTATTACGGAGTTTAAAATTCAATCGTGGTATAACGGGATCGATGTGCATTTAAATCCGAAAAGTGGGGTTGAGGAGTATTACACCGACTTTAAAAATACCTTTGATGTCTATGCGACGCCGGTTATTTATGTCTTAGATAAATCAAAACGTATTATTGGAAAGCGTATTCCAGCAGACAAAATCCAAGAATTTATTAATTTCTACGAACGGAAGAAATAGTTACTTTGTTTTCTTTTTGACGTATTTCTTGTTGCGAATGTTTTTCTTAACGCGGTATTTTTTCTTGTACTTCAAGCGCGTTTTTTGGTAGAATTTCGAGCTGAATTTAGGAGTCGTTTCAAGTTCCAGGTCATGGTAGGGAATTAACATTACCTCGTTTTGGAATCCAATCACCTTGATTTTTACTTTCGCCAAACCTACTTTTCGTAGGTTTATCTTTTTAGCAGCGGCCTCTGTTAGATCAATAATTCTGCCTCGTTTGTAGGGACCACGATCATTGATGCGAACAATAACTGATTTCTTATTGTAGATATTTGTTACTTCAAGTAAGGTATTGAACGGATAGATTCGATGCGCCGCGGTGTAGGTGTTTCGCTTGAGTAGCTCTTGATTCGCTGTTTTTTTGGCATAAAAGCTATTCGAATAAAAGGAGGCAATTCCATAACTTTCTTCACCTAACTCCTGTGCATGTAACGCAGGTAAGGGGATTAATAGTAACCAGAAAATCCATCTATGTTTGACCAAAGCAAAAGGGAATAAGGGTCAAAGTTTAGATTTTATTATTGGATTTAAAAATATTGTAAAAATAATGCCAATTCTGGACTCATAAATTGGTTAGAATTTTTTGAGTGAATCAGATTATATAGTAGATTTACAAATTGTCAAACCAAAATTTTAGTTTAAAGTGGAAGAAAGAGATAGAGAAGAATTGTTTTCGAAACGAATCCGAGCAGGTAAAAGAACTTATTTTTTTGATGTTAAATCAACACGTTCACAAGACTACTACATCACCATTACCGAAAGTCGCCGCCATCAGAAAGAAGATGGTTTTGTATATGAAAAACATAAGATGTTTCTATACAAAGAGGATTTCGACAAATTTGTAGAAGGCTTAAACGAAGCTGTTAACCATGTAAAAACAGAATTGATGCCCGATGTTGATTTTGATTCGTTCAAGCGTGATGAAGATGAATTTGGTGGTTCAGACCTGAAGTGGGAATAAGAATTTGAATAAATATGAAAAAAGCCTCTGAGTAATCAGGGGCTTTTTGATTTTTAGCCGTACTTTTGTGGCTTCATTTTTTAACTAGATTATGGGATTAACTTGTGGAATTGTCGGATTGCCTAATGTGGGTAAATCTACGTTGTTTAGTGCTATTTCGTCCAATAAAGCTGAAGCGGCTAATTATCCGTTTTGTACGATCGAACCGAATGTCGGTATTGTTACGGTACCCGATGAGCGTTTGAACATATTAGCCGAATTTGTTAAACCGAATCGTATTTTACCCACGGTGATCGAGTTTACCGACATCGCCGGATTGGTTAAGGGAGCATCAACAGGCGCAGGTCTTGGTAATAAGTTTTTAGCTAATATTCGAGAAGTAGATGCCATTATTCATGTGGTGCGTTGTTTTGAAGATGAGAACATTATTCACGTTGAGGGGAGAGTAAATCCGATTTCAGATAAAGAAATCATCGATATGGAATTGCAGTTGAAGGACCTCGAATCCGTTGACAAAAAAATCCAAAAAATTGACCGTGCCGCTAAGCACGGTGATGCCAAAGCGAAGCAAGCCTT
>JAIXRT010000149.1 GCA_027485075.1 Cytophagaceae bacterium | reverse complement strand
GGTGGGTTTAATTCCAGTAGGAAACACGCAAACGCCAAATGCTTATACAGATAACGGGTATAAATTTTATTTGTTTGGGGGTACCGTTTATGGATATTTTGGGACCACATGGAATTTCACTCATACCTCTCAGTTAAATGAAGAATACAGCATTGATATTTCTGCTACAGGTTTAGTCACGGTACGCATCAATGGGCAAGTGCTTCGCTCTTTTCAAGGAGCTAACTCGGACTATAGATTTGTGGTTTCATCAAGTGCAACCTCTGTTTCGCTCAAAGACATCCGTTTAACCAATGCCACGAATCCAGAAAGAACATTCTGTATGGATAGAGACACAGATAGCGATGGTATACCAAATCGCTTAGAGTTAGACTCGGATAATGACGGTTGTTCAGATGCTGTAGAAGCTGGAACGGTGAACAGTTTAATTGCAAGTACAGTGGATACGCCGTATGGTACCAATGGGCTTGCCAATAGTTTGGAAACTGTAGCCGATAACGGAGTTTACAACCGAACGGTGAATTATTATAGTGCTAGAATTGCAGGAATCAGAGCTTGTACCGATACCGATGGCGACTCGGTTGCTGATATAGTTGACATAGACGATGATAACGACGGGATTACCGACATACAAGAATGTCCTCCCTTTGATATCAATAATTTAAATTATGCGTCGCAATCCTTCAGTGTTACGAATGGCGCCTCTGCATCTCAATCCTTTCCAGCAGCTCCAAATGGTTTGGTGGTCAACGTTTGGACTTTAGATAACTCCTTTAATGTGCGTATTAATGGTACACATTTGACAAATCCAGAAGAACTTCAATTTTGGACGGGAGCTCCCACGGATGCGCTTTTTGAATTTTTAGATGGGACCACGTATTCAGCAGTTTGGGGAATTGTAGGAAATCAAGCTAGACCTCTTATCCGAATTTACATTGATAAGTTTGGCCAGGTGAAAGTATTTGGTTCAAGAACTTCTGGTGGAGCGCTCGAAGAAATGCGTTTGCGAAATGGTTCCTTTAACGAGATCTTATTAAATACCAATTCGACTAATACCTTTCAAATAGGGCAACTGGTTGTTGCACAAACATTTATCACCGGTGATTATGGAGTTTTAATCCCCCCAAATTGTGATGCGGATAATGATGGTATTCCAAACGGACTTGATTTAGATAGCGATGGGGATGGTTGTCCGGACGCCAGAGAAGCAGGCGTAACCGGAACGCTCAATTCCGGGACCATTCGTAACTTGGTAAATGGCACATTAACGAGTACGCCTTCCGTAAATTTTGCAATAGCTAATGCACCCTATGGTGCAAACGGTTTAGCCGATGGTTTAGAAAGCAATGAAAACGGCCTTACTAGCTATACGTCCTCTTACCAGAACTTTGCACTTAATGCTGTTATCAATGCCTGTTTAGATACCGATAGCGACGGTAGGCCGGATGCATTTGATATTGATGACGATAACGATGGGGTATTGGATGTTGTTGAGCAAGCCAGCTGTGTATTTACAGGTAAGGATATTACGACAATTCCGTTTTCTGGTACCGGGGTTACTGCACGCACTTCTTCCACCATTACTTCATCGAATACTAATAACTGGTTATCTTCTTACTCAAACGAAAACTTTACATTACCTCTTTCACTCAAGTTCAAACGCCCAACTTCGCGCAATTCCGCTATGATTGGTTTAGTTCCATCAATCAACAACCTAACTCCAACTACTTGGTCGGACAATGGGTATAAGTTTTACTTTGAACTAGGGAATGTAAATGGGTATTTTGGCTCATCTTGGAATTTCACACAGGCTACTGTTCCCGACGAGGAGTATAGCATTGATATTTCGACAACCGGTTTTGTGACCGTACGAATTAACGGGGTACAAGTTCGTGCTTTTCAAGGGGCAAATACCACCTACAAACTTGCCGTTTCTGGACTCACCACCATGCAGTTTACCGATGTAAGGTTAACAAATATGGCCAACCCAGAAATTATGACCTGTCCGGACATGGACAATGATGGGAGACCTAATTATTTGGATTTAGACTCTGACGGGGATGGGTGTTCGGATGCTTTAGAGGCGGGAAGTTCTACTACTTTATCAAGTACGTCCGTTTTCCCAACGGGGACAGATTCAAATAACAATGGCTTACTGAATGATTATGAAGGCAACACCGCAGGTACCATAAATTACATTTCTTATTACACTGAATACGCCATAGTAAATTCCATCAATACCTGTTCAGATACAGACAGCGATGGAGTAAGAGATATAGTTGATTTAGATGATGACAATGATGGTATTTTAGATGCGACGGAAATGACCTGTGCATCTACCTTATTGCCATTCGATGGGGTGACCATATCAAAACCGAATGCAATTAATTATACGTTTAATGGAGCCTTGACCCTCAATAACTTAATTGATGGGGTTGATAATAATGTATTTGTATTGCGATCGCCAACAGGCACATTGAATGGAGAATGGTTCCGTATTGCATTGCCATCTTTAAAGGTTTTAAATTATGTTGAAATAGGTCATTATAGTGGTCAAACACTATTTACCGTTGGTAGCACCTACCGAGTTGAAGGAAGTTTAGATGGTATTAATTGGACAAATGTTTCTGGAACACTCACGTATAACAATCAGAATAAGTCTGCTAGTGGGGGGTATTCAACGTACAATTCCAATGTTGGTGTCTTTACTAATAACACCGCTTATTTTTATTACCGTTTAGTCGGAATTAATGCAACAAGTGGAGGTACCTGGGCCACCGAATTGTACTTTAATCAACGGGGATGTACAGATCTTGATACAGACGAAGACGGAATACCTAATCGATTAGAATTAGATTCTGATGGGGATGGATGTAGCGATGCGCGAGAAGCAGGAACAACAAATTCGACTACAGCAAATTTTTCTTTCACAGGAAGTTTCGGCAATAACGGCTTTGTGAATAGCTTAGAAACAGCATCGGAAAGCGGGATCTTTAGCGGCACCTATACATATAACTATGCGGCCAATCCACAAATTAATGCGTGCTTAGACAATGACGGTGATGGCGTAATTGATTTCTTTGACATTGATGATGACAATGACGGAGCATTAGATGTTACCGAAACATCTTGTACTTCATATGCTTATACAGGGTCTAATACTTCCATTACAGTTCCTGTTGGGGCAGTTTCAATGGAAGTTAAAATGTGGGGCGCCGGTGGAGGCGGAAGCAATACGAATAATGCTTCGGCAGGTTCAGGGGCCTATGTTTTTGGAAGACTTAATGTCACGCCGAATGAAACCTTTACCTTAATTGTAGGACAGGGAGGCGTAAATAAATCGCCTGTTTCCACATTTGGTGGCGGCGGAGCAGGGGGTAATGATCCATTCCAGGCTTTGCATGGTGGATCCGGAGGCGGGCGATCTGAATTGAGAAGAGGATCGACAAGTTTATTAATTGCCGGAGGAGGTGGTGGTGCCGCAGGCTCACCTACTATTGTTAGCTACGCTGGTGGAGCAGGAATTAGAATAGGACAAGACGGTGTTCCAAACTCGCAAGCTCCTAATGGTGCAGGTAAGGGAGGCACGCAAAGTGCAGGTGGATTAGGCGGAACCTTAACGGGGGAAACCGGATTTAATGGAGCCAATGGAGCCCAATTCGTAGGAGGAAATGGGGGCGCATCAAAACAAGCAAATGCCGGAGCTGGTGGTGGCGGTGGCGGTGGCTGGTATGGTGGTGGCGGTGGTGCAGGAATGGGTATTGAGCCATTCCAAGAAAGTTCAGCAGGGGGAGGGTCTTCCTATTTCCACGGTACGCTTTTACAAAAATTAGGTATTGCAGGAAACACCAATAGGTCAGGAGGGACCCTAACCCCAGCACCAAACAATACAGACCCGGTATATGTTGCGGGTGTCGGTACGGGAGGCGCTGCAAATTCAGCTGGAGGCAATGGATTGATACAAATATGTTATACCCTGGATACAGATGGGGACGGTATAGCCAATCAATTTGATTTAGATTCTGATGCCGATGGTTGTTCTGACGCATTTGAAGCAGGAAGTGTTGCCTTGCCTTCGAGTACTTCTTCATTCCCTACTGGTACTGATTCGAATGGCAATGGTTTATTGAATACGTATGAAGGAACAACAGCAGGAACAATCAAATATGTTTCAAGGTATTCACTTTTCGCTCTTAGCAATCTAAACAGTGCTTGTATAGATTC
>JAIXRT010000105.1 GCA_027485075.1 Cytophagaceae bacterium | reverse complement strand
CAATCCCTGCGGATTACGCTGACCGTACGAGTAAACACTTGGATGCGCAGATTTTGCGAATGGGTTATCGGCCGGAATTCGACCATCATCATACATGCGGTGAATTTTACCATTGTCATTATCTAATGCCTGCGGAAACACTTTTTCCATGCCACGTTCGCCTACACTGAAAAACAACATACCTTTTTTATCAAATGCCAAACGCGATCCAAAATGGTGAAAGGTCTGTGTATATGGTAAAGCTTCAAAAATCTCTTGCGACTCCACCCATGTATTATTCTTGATTTTTCCACGGACGATTGCCGTTGAAGTTAAGGTTTTTCCTCCTTCCATTTTGAATTTGGAATAGGACATGTATACCCAACCGTTCGTTGTATATTGTGGATGTAAAACAACATCCAATAATCCACCTTGACCTTTGGACATTACTTGAGGCGTTCCGGCAACAACCGTTTTATTTTTCTTTTGATCAACCAAATAAAGTTTCCCTGATCGATCTGAAATTAAATAATCCAAATTTGGTAATTGTGCGAAACCCCATGGGCTATCAAATCCAGTGGCAATGGTATCCAATTCTACACGCATTCCTTCTGATTGAAACACATTGGATGTAGGCTTATTCGCAAATTTATATTGCTCCACTCCCGCCAAATTTTCAACAATTAGATCCGCTAACTTCTCAATTTCTTTGGCTGAAATGGTCTCTTTCCAGGTAGGCATCCCTAACTCGGGGTAACCATTTGATATACTGGCTAGAATTTGCGCTTTAGTATTGCCATGTTTCCATTGGCGGTCAACGAAGGCTTCAACCTTTTCACCGTGACAAGATGCACAGTATTGCGTATATGTTTTTTCCGCGGGAGCTTCTTCGACAGGTTGTGTGCGTAATGACATGACGCTCAAAGAGCCAATCAATAAAGCACTTAATCCAATTAATTTCTTTTGCATAATACCTATTATTAAGGTTACGAATCTAAGAAAAAATTAACAGTTTTAATATCCTGAGTTTAGCAGGCAATTGGTACATTTAAAAAAAACCTATGCATATGAAATTATCGATACTTTTTGTTTTCATCAGTTCAGTAAGTCTATTTGGTCAAATTCCGGCCGGGACATGGAGCGCCGTAGAAGTTCAAACAAGTGGCGCTAAGCGCCATGAAAGTACATTTGTCAATTGCGATGGGGTATTTTATGCGCTGGGCGGGCGAGGAAAGCGGCCCGTAGATGCCTATTATCCGAAACAAAATCGCTGGGAATTTGTGGCTGATGCGCCTTTTGAATTTCATCATTTTCAAGCTGTTTCATTTCAACATGAAATTTATGTTATCGGCGCGATGACAGGAAATTATCCACATGAAAAGCCTTTGAACAATATGTGGATCTTTAATCCTCGGACCAAAGTTTGGCGGGAAGGGGCTGCGATACCGGCCGATAGATTACGTGGTTCTGCTGGTGTCGTTGTACGAAAAAATAAAATCTATTTTGTCTCAGGAATTCTAGACGGACATTGGGATGGACATGTCAGATGGTTCGATGTTTTTGATCCTAAGACAAATCAATGGGAAAAATTGCCGGATGCTCCACGGGCACGCGATCATTTCCAAGCAACACTTGTAGGAGATAAATTGTATGTAGCCGGTGGGCGCACTTCCCATGCCTCCATTGGGAAGGTTTTGAATGAGACGATTGGAGAAGTAGATGTATATGATTTTAAAAGTGGTAGCTGGACGACATTGGCAAATCCGTTACCTACGCAGCGTGCCGGTACGGCGTCAGTTGGCCAATTCCCTTTTTTAATCGTCATGCTGGGCGAAAGTACCGCCCAAACAAGTGCCCATGCAGAAGTAGAAGCGCTAGATGTTCGGTCTGGAAATTGGGTGAAATTTCCTTCGTTGAATCAAGGCCGACATGGCACCGGGGTGGTGAATTATAAGGGCAAATTGTATGTGGCCAATGGTAGTGCGAATCGGGGAGGTGGGCCTGAATTGAATTCCATCGAATGTTTACAGCTAAATTAATCAAGTCCCTATAGCGCCTCGTTGCTAGTTGGCATTATTTTTGTATTATTGTATCAAATTATTACAATAGAAAAAACCTATCAAACGAATGAAAAAAATCTGGCATCTCACTTGCCTATTGGGCATTTTTGCCTTTGCTGCACATGCGCAAAGCGACAATAAAATGGCAGTTCAAACCCAAATCGAATCTGGAAAAATCGAGGGTCACTATAATACGCAGTCGGGTATTCAAACTTATTTTGGTATACCCTTTGCTAAACCACCTGTAGGTGATTTACGCTGGAAAGCGCCGCAATCCATTTCAGCTTGGACAGGTGTCAAAGAAACGAAGCAATTTTCAGCACGTCCCGTTCAGGCAATTGTTTTTGGAGATATGATGTCGCGTTCACAGGGCTTAAGCGAGGATTGTTTGTACTTAAATGTCTGGACACCTGCAAAACGAAATACCCAAAATTTACCTGTTTTAGTCTATTTCTATGGAGGTGGATTTTTTGCTGGAGATGCTTCTGAGCCACGTTATGATGGAGAGGCGATGTCCAAACAAGGAATTGTCGTAATCACGGTGAACTATCGCTTGGGTATCTTTGGATTTTTTGCACACCCCGAGTTAAGCAAAGAAACAAGCTATAAAGGTTCCGGAAATTATGGATTAATGGATCAAGCTTTTGCGCTACAATGGGTGAAGCGCAATGTCGCTGCTTTTGGTGGTGATCCTAAGAAGATTACGATTGCCGGAGAGTCAGCTGGATCTGTTTCGGTTAGCGCGCAGATGTCCTCTCCGTTAGCACGTGATGTGATTGCGGGGGCGATTGGTGAAAGTGGGGCAGGGATTAACCCAACCTTATATCCAGTGCCTTTGGCGCAAGCAGAAAAAGAAGGTGTTGAATTTGCGGCGAAAGCAAATGCAAAATCGTTAGCTGATTTACGGAAATTAACTACGCGCGAATTGTTTGAGATTCAGACTGAAACGCGTAAAAATTACAATACAGCGGTGATAGATGGCTATTTTTATCCGAAATCAATTCCAGCTATTTTCAATGCCAAAGAACAAGCGCAAGTTCCCTTGTTACTTGGCTGGAATTCGGCTGAAATGCCGGGAATGGCCTTTATGCAAGGAAAGCCTTACACGCCAGAAAATTATTTGGAAAAAGTAAAAGCAGCCTTTCCGACAGAGGTAGATGCGATCATGGCTTTATATCCTGGCAAAACGGAGCAAGAAGTGGAGTATTCGGCTACGGCCTTAGCTTCGGATCGTTTTATCTCGTATAGTACGTGGAAGTGGTTTGACTTACATCGTAAGAATTCTTCTCAAGCGGTTTACCGGTATATGTTTTCAAAACTACGTCCGCCTTTGGTTGACAACACACGTTCTTCAGCTTTAGCTGGCGGAACTGTGAAGGCAGATCCCAATGCACCGAAGCCTCGTCCGGCGATCGGCGCGCCACATGCATGTGAAATCGAATATTGCATGGGTAATTTGAGGTTGATTAAAGAATATGCGTGGACTCAGGAAGATTATCAAGTGTCCAATACGATGTTCTCCTATTTTGCCAATTTTATCAAATCAGGTAATCCGAATGGAAAGGATTTGCCTACTTGGCCTACAGCGCAAGCCCAAGACAAAAATCCGGCGGTGATGGTTTTAGATGTGGAATCAAAAGCGGTTCCTGCAGCGAATGATGCGCGGTATGAATTTTTAGATCGTTATTATAAAAACTAAATAGATGAAGAGAATTGCTTTAGCTTGCGGTATCCTGTTTTCAGGATGGATCGCACAAGCCCAAATTACAACTGGGTCAAATGTAGGTGTTGTCCCTACGGAATCTGGCGCGGTACGTGGATATGTTCACGGGGGAATTTACACCTATAAGGGTATTCCTTATGCAGAGGCAGCTCGCTTTGAAGCTCCGCATAAACCTAAGCCTTGGACCAATGTGCGTAGTTCGTATACCTACGGACCGGTAGCGCCTTTGTTGGACCCAACGACCAATGTCCAGGATGAATCTGAATTCGTGTTTAACCATTCATGGGGTTTTACGAATGAAGATTGTATGCGTGTGAATGTATGGACGCCAGGAATTAAAGATGGTAAGAAACGCCCGGTGATGTTTTGGATTCACGGTGGTGGCTTTACCTCAGGTTCGTCTCAAGAACTGCCTTCATATGATGGCGAGAATTTAGCCAAAAAAGGAGATGTGGTCGTTGTTTCGATCAATCACCGTTTGAATATCTTGGGCTATTTAGATTTGTCGGCCTATGGCGATAAATACAAATATTCGGCCAACAATTCAGTTTTGGATATGAAGGCGGCTTTGGAGTGGGTAAAAAATAACATCGAAGCGTTTGGGGGTGATCCTTCAAATGTGACCATTTTTGGCCAATCGGGGGGTGGTGCCAAAGTGAATACCTTGATGGCGATGCCATCAGCGAAAGGTTTGTTTCACAAAGCGATCAATCAAAGTGGTGCATTCCGTTCGGAGATGTTGAGTAAGTCTACTACGCAGGCGATTACGGCTGAGGTGATGAAGGCGTTAAACTTAGCGCCAAATCAGGCAGATAGTTTACAAAAGATTCCATTTCCTATCTTAGCTAGTGCAGGCAAAAAAGCATTGCAGATCGTTGCGGCGCAATTAAAAGCAGCTGGTAAGCCGGTTGGCGGTTTTGGATTAAGTTGGGGTCCAAGTTTGGATGGAGATGTTTTACCCTATCAAATGTCGGCCAAAGAGGCATTAGATTTATCAAAAGACATTCCCTTACTGATTGGCACAGTGAAAAATGAATTTGCGCCATTTACAAGTATGGCGATGGCCAATGCATCTGCTACGGATGTGGAGGCATTTATTCAAAAAACTTATGGTGCCAAAGCGGAGGCTTACAAAGCAGCCGTGAAGAAAGCATATCCAAACGACACACGACCATCTGATTTATTGGATGTGGACCGCATGTTCCGTCCAGGTGCTGTGGAGCAAGCGAATGTGAAGTCGGCCATCGGCGGGGCTCCCGTTTTCATGTACCTATTTACGTGGCAATCACCCGTGGCGGATGGCAAGTATAAGGCAATTCACTGTGTTGAGTTACCGTTCTGTTTTAATAACATTGCCCGCTGTGAAGAGATGACTGGCGGAGGAAAGGATGCCTATGTGTTAGCGGACAAAATGAGCCAAGCGTGGATTAATTTTGCCAAAGTAGGCAATCCGAATCACAAGGGATTACCCGCTTGGCCTGCATATAATGCTACGAATACAGCCACGATGCATTTAGATAATACTTGTGTGGTGAAGCCGCAATTGGATAAAGATTTATTTGCGTTGTAGTTTCAAGGTCAATAAGATTAAATCCCAAACTTCGGTTTGGGATTTTTTTTATGCACTTACGTAAATATCTTATTTATTTAACGGTAATGCTTTTCAATTGCGTACTTTTGTGTACTGGATTTTCAGACGCATGTGATTGGGTAAATTTTGAAAAGTAGCTAAACTCCTATTTCTTTGTGTTTCAAATTAAGGCTCAATTAGCTCGTTATCGTCTTTCTGAGACAGTAAGCTAAAGACAATAAATTAGAACTAGGATTAAATAAACCCTCCCTGATTTTCGGGGAGGGTTTTTGTTTAGAATTGTCTAACCGCGCGTACGCTAGCCGGATCTTTTTTTGAATCTCCTCCTGAAATTCCCCCATAAATTCCTGAAAAATTCATGCCATATGCGCTTGAAATGCCTGTATTTGCTTGAGTGGAACTCCAATAATAAGATGGGAAAATGTCACTGATTCCATCTGTAAATCCTCCAATTAAAGCCTTATTTTCATATAGTGTAAATAATTCAGATCTACTGGGTAAATACCAATCATCATATCCATTCAGAACAAGATTATAACAAATACGCGCTGCAATATTTTGTTCGGCACAATTTGCCACAATATCCAACGTATTTTGAAAACCGTCTAAAATATTATACCCATTTGCACCATTTATACGCTGTCCAAAACAACCCCAAATTACGCCGCCTGGGTTTGGTTGTAATCTCGTTACCTGATCAAATGGCGCCGCAATAATTCCATGCTGAACGAGTGGATCATAGCCTCGATCTCCAGGTCGTAAAATGTATGAAATAATTCCACCTTGATGTGAGTCACCAATTTTCAATATGGTTTGACTCGGCGGAGTGCTTGTTGACCCACCTGAACTTCCACTACTACCTCCCCCCGAACTCGGCGGATTACTAGAAGATCCACCCGAACCACCCGATCCCGGATTTGAAACAACTGGAGGAGGTGTTACTCGAATACGAACACTACGTTCCTCCCCATAGGCTACCCCTTTTTGATTGATCGCATAAGCACGCGCATAATAGATTTGTCCTTCAGGTAGGTTTCGAAATGTCGTGCCAAAAGATCCTGGGCCACTACCGGCAGCAATTTTCGTATTTTCGATTGTTGGGTTGCGATTCGTGCCCCAACAAATTCCTCGTTCCGTAACTGGCGTATTCCCTTCCGAAATTATTTTTCCATTTACCTCAGTTGAATTCGTCGTATACGTCGTGATTTCATGGGTGAATACCTCAGCAAATGTATAGCCAATGGTCTTAAATGAAATAGTCGCCCCATAACCAACTCCTTTTCTGTTTTTCGCAAATGCCCTAATGTAGTAAGTAGTTCCATCCTCCAAATTTTTGAGAAAGAGATTTAAATTGGGCGATAGTGCAACTGCGTCATTGATGTCCGGATTAGGTTGTTTGCTGTAACAAAATCCTTGTTCAATAATGGGGACACCTCCATCATCCAATAGCTTTCCGGTTATGTTGGCAGTTGAAAAGGTTTCATTCGTCACGCTGCTTGTTTCTACTACAGGTATCCGAATATCTTGTGTTTGGAACGTTTTTTCCTCTCCATAGGCATACCCTTTTTCATTTTGAGCGAAGGCGCGAACATGGTATTTTGTGTTTTCGACCAAGGAGCTTACGACGATTTTATACATGCCCAATCCATTCGTGCTTGAGGTGAATCGTGTATCCTCAACCGTTGGGTTGGGTGTTCTGCTCAAGCAAATGCCCCGTTGGATTATTTCCCCTCCACCCGCATCTTGGGTTTCGCCGCCAAGTGTAGCCTCAAAAATTCGAATTGCTTCTGGATCCAAGGTCCTCAAGGTGACCGGCCGATAATCTTGTGTTTTGAAGCTGAGTTCGTTTCCATAGGAAATGCCAATTTCATTGATCGCATACGCGCGAATAAAATAGGTCGTAAACGGTTTTAACTTCGTAAGGACAATTCCATAATCGCCTTCCCCTTGACCGATTTGAATGCGAATGTCTTGGATGGTTGGGTTGGCGGATAAACTCAAACAAACTCCACGATCAAGGACAGGTTTGCCACCATCATAGGAAATATTTCCACCGGCCAAACAAGTTGTAATCAGTATGTTTTTGACGTCCGTGGTGGTTAACGTGGGTGCCTGAAAAGCTAAGGTTTTAAACCGTTTTACGGGTCCGTGTACATCATTTGACGCAGTTTTGGCAAATGCAAAATAGGAATATTCCGTATTCGCACGCAAAGCCGAAAGGCGAACAGAAAACCCAGTATCAGTCACAATTGCCTTGTTTTCTAGGATTCGTGATGCACTATCATTTACGCTATAGTAAAACCCTTTTTCAGTGATGGATTCCTCACTTGGATTGATAAAAATCGCTTCAGCTTGTACGGAGGTTGCCTTTATTTTTTTGGCGTCCTGTGTAATCACTTGTACAGGAAATTTGTAAATCTCTTCCTTGCAGCCGGTGATTAATAACGTGATCACCAAAATCCATAACCCTAGTTTTTTCATCGCTATTAGTTATTCAATTGGTTAAATGTATTTCCTCGCCTGATGTGGTAGACAAGTTGGATTTGCGTACTGATGAAAAGGTCATTTCCTTTTTGCGCGAAAGAACCAATTTCATTTGGTAAAATAGGAATTCGATTGCGCAAGGTATTTGCGCCAAATGGCTCTAAACTCCTGTCAAAAAAATCACTTCGTGGATTTACTGACATGTTACTTCGTTTATCCGATACGTCATCTAAATAATCTGAAAATGTAACATGAACTGTAGAAGATAGTCCTAGGTCAAATTGGTCACTTAGCTTTACCTGCAAGCTAAATCCAAGCGGTATGGCCACAATAAATCGGGAATAATCTGTTCCTTCTGTATTAACTGAAGCTAAATTTTGCCAATTTTTTTGTTGGGGCGTATTAGCGGCTAATGAAACCATGGGCCGCGCGAAAGGCGTATGGAAAATCAAGCTCAAACCACCATGTACTTGAGTGTGGATTCGTTGGCGTTTTAACACATTACTCCGCGTTTTCTGAAAATGATACGTACCTTGTGCGCTCAGTTCATGGACGTAATTTTGAAAATGTAAGTTTCGAATAAAATTACCCCCAAACTTTCCATTTGCGATATACGCATTGTCATCAGCGTTTAGTTGAGATAGCTGATAGCTAAATTTTCCAGAAAACTTTTGGGTGTAATAGCGATTCAAGCCTACTCGGACGTTAAAACCTGCCGTTTTAGGGCCCATGGTGGGAAATGCCTTCCAGGGAACAAGATCGCCGATGTAATTGGCAGAACCACCACCTAATTCAATGGAATTATAGCGCTTAAATACACCTTGATAAACTTCTTGGCCAAATGAAATTTGGCACAAAAGGAGCGCAGGTATCAAATGCTTCAGTTGGCAAAATTTCATGTGAATCGATTAATTTCGCCTGCAAAATCAGCCATTTCAAGTGTAATTCCACATCTTTTTTATTAAGTGGATAGGGAATTTTATTTTTCGGTCTGACTGTCTTAATTTTAGCTAAATGAAACAACATAACTTCAGCCCCGGACCGGCAGCACTGCCCGAATCTGTTTTACAAGAAGCTGCCCAGGGTCTGCTCAATTTTGATCAAACTGGTTTATCCGTTGCTGAAATCAGCCATCGTTCCCCACTATTCTTAGCTATTATCGAAGAAGCTACGGCGCTAGTGAAGGAATTATACCAACTAGACAATCGTTTCGAGGTATTGTGGATGCCGGGTGGGGCATCGGGCCAACTGGCCATTGCGCCCATGAATTTGGTTTCAAAGGATGCGCGTGTCGCTTTTGTAGATACTGGTTTTTGGGCTCAGCGCGCCATAGATGCTGCCGCGGAAATATGTCAAATAAACGTGCTAGCATCATCTTCCAAGTCATCCTACGACCATATTCCCAAGGATTGGACATTACCTAAAGACATAAAATACCTACATATCGTTTCAAACGAGACGATTGATGGGACCCAATATCATACCTATCCAGAATTGGAGGTGCCTTTAGTGGCGGATATGACCTCCGACTTCCTAACGCGTCCATTACCGATGGACAAATTTGGAGTGATTTTTGCCTCTGCCCAAAAGAATTTTGGTATCGCTGGTGTGACTTGTGTGATCCTAAATAAGGATCGAATTTCGGAAAAGACGCTGGGTGAAATACCAACTATCTATAACTACCAAACGCATATCCGCGAACAATCACTTTACCACACCATTCCTACTTTTCCCGTGTACGTCAGTTTATTGATGCTTCGCTGGATAAAAGCACAAGGTGGTTTGAAAGCAATGCAAGCTCAAAGTATAGCCAAATCAAGCCTTTTATATGCAGAAATCGACCGACACCCCTTGTTTACGGGAAATGTACATGTCGAAGATCGTTCGCTGATGAATGCTTGTTTTCGAGGAATAAATTCCGACGTAGAAGAAGCGTTTTTGACGTACTTAACTCAACATGGGATTGTGGGTATCAAAGGTTTCCCAACCGTCGGTGGTTTCCGCGCCTCCATGTACAATGGCCTTGCGCTGGAAAGTGTTCAATATCTGGTTGATTTGATGAAGGCATTTAAATGATAAACCCTATGAAAATTACCATTGCGGGAGGTGGAATCGGTGGATTAGTGACTGCCCTTCGTTTGCATCAAGCAGGCTTTCAAGT
>JAIXRT010000006.1 GCA_027485075.1 Cytophagaceae bacterium | reverse complement strand
TGTGTGTGTCCGTATTTTTGGAACCATTCAAGGACATCGGGGCATGCCAAATATTCCGATGCGGAATCGCCATGTACCACCCATGCGCATTATTGGCCGTCGACCCAAATACATCCCCCGCCTCATTAAAATCAAATCCCCACGTATTGTTTGACGTCGTAGTCATGTGCTCCATTTTAGAACCATCGGGCTTGAAACGGAAGAAAGCTTGCGCAAATTGAAGCGAGTCAGCGCCTACTTTTCCTTTGTACCCCGAATAGCCTACGCAACCCCAGATCCAGTTATCGAAACCGTAATGTAAATTCGACGGGCCTGCATGTGTATCTCCCGTGCCAAAACCCGTAAACAAGATTTTCTTCTCATCCGCTTTATCGTCGCCATCCGTATCTTTTAGGAAAATCATGTGCGGCGCCTGCGAAATGATCAAACCACCATTGGCGAATACCATGCCCGTTGGGATGCTCAAACCATCTGCCCATTTGGTAAATTTGTCAGCTTTCCCATCCTTATTTGTGTCTTCGCAAAGGAGGATATAATCACTTCCGCCAGACTCTTTACGCTCGCTCGGGTAGTCTTTGGTGATCAAAACGTATAGCCGACCTTTCGCATCCCACGCCATCGCGATGGGGTGCATCACGTTCGGTTCTGACGCGAAAACTTGCAAATTAAAGTCAACAGGTACCTGAATAAACTTCACAGATTCCTCGGGTGTCAAAGGTAATTGTTGCATTTGAGGGCCTTCGCGTTTCTCGTAATTTGGCAAACGCGCTTCACGATATTTCAATTCAGGAAGTTTCAATGCGGCCAAAATTGCCCGTTTTTCAGCGCCTACCGCATGTAAAATTCCTTGCGTAACTAAGTCTTGGAAATCTGCATTGTCCCATGTCCGCTCATCGTGGCCGTATGCCGTGTAAAAGACGTTCCCTTTTCCGTACGTACGCGTCCACGTGTATGGTTCAGTGGATGCCCCCGGCTTGTCTTTAGCCTGCTCAGGTCCTAAAATTCGGTTTTGCCAAATAACATTGTCGGCCTGCAATTGACTATGCAAATACGTTTCGTCGACTGTTTTGATATTCACCTGCGTATTCGCCACATTTTTCACGCGAATCGAATCCATGCCGTGGCGCCAAAACTGTCCGCCCACCATCTTCACAAATTCCTTCGAATTCCGGAAGTTGAATGATGCACAATGGATCGCGACAAGTCCGTGTCCGCTGGCTACATAGGCAAGCAAAGCTTTTTCTTGTGGTGCAGCGATTGAATCATGGTTTGCATAAATCACCAAGGCGTCAAATTTGTTTAAATACGCCGAATTCAAGTCTTTGATGGACTCCGTGTAGGTGATGTTCATTCCTTTTATGCCTACTGCCGACTGCAATGCCGGGTAGCGATCGAAAGGTTTGTGGTGACCTTTGTCGCCTAAAAATAGGAGTTCGAGGCGGCGTCCGGTTTGGGCTTGCAGCGTGAATTGGGACAAAAACAGACAGGCAATTAGCAAATAGCGCATGGCTTAGAATTTAGGGATTTCAATAATTTTTCCGCCTTGTAGGGCAGATTCGTGAGCTAAAATACCCACAGATGTCCAGTTGGCCGACTGCGGAGCGTTCGGGAACGGATCGCGATCAGCGGCTAGGGCTTGTAAAAACTCGTTGACAAGATGTGGGTGTGAACCACCGTGGCCACCACCTTGCGTGAAGGAAAGGTGCGTATTTTCATCTTCGTCGTAAACACCTTTTGTGGTGAATCGTTGGATTTCTTCGGGTAAGTAGTGCGCGAAATCGGGCGTAGGTACTTTGCTTGGGATTTCGGGCTCTGGTTTTTTGGCGGTGTGAACGACTAATTCTTCCCCTTCGATTAAAGGCCATTCAACTGATTTTTTGGATCCGTATACCTCGAAACTTTCGCGGTATTGGCGCGCTACATCGAAAAGCGAGCGGTAAACCATGGCGCTTAGGTCAGAATCGCGGAATTTAATGTGCGCGGATTCAACGGCGAATGGTGAATTATAGTGTTGGATTAATTCCTCACGGATCGTTCCCGAACCGAAGCAAGAAACGTATTCCGCTTCTAGTTTTAACAAACCAGCAACTGGGCCCACACAATGCGTTGCGTAGTGCATCGGAGGAAGACCTGGCCAGTAATCTGGCCAACCGTCCATGTCTTGTTGGTGCGAGGCCTTCAAGAATTGAACTTTCCCCAACTCTCCTTTTTCGTATAGTTCTTTGATGTATAAAAATTCACGGGCGTAGACCACGGTCTCCATCATCATGTATTTTTTACCCATGCGTTTGCTGGCTTCGACGATCGCTTTGCACTCTTCGACCGAGGTGGCCATCGGAACGGTGCAGGCTACATGTTTTCCAGCGTTTAATGCTTTGAGTGTTTGCTCGGCGTGTAGGTGAATCGGGGAGTTGATGTGGACCACGTCGACATTCGGATCTTGGATCAATTTTTCAAAATCCGTGTAGCGCGTTTCGATGCCATAGGCGTCACCGATCGAGTTAAGTTTTTCCTCATTACGCTGACAGATGGCATACATATTTGCCAACGGATGTTTCAGATAAATAGGGATGAATTCTGCTCCAAATCCCAGGCCGACGATGGCTACGTTGTATTTTTTCATAGGTTAAATGTAGAGACGCGATACCTCGCGTCTAATTTATTTCTTTTAAATATTGGTATGATTTCTCAATCAACTCACGTTCATTATTAAACATTTTTCGCCAAATATGTGCGGCCGGCAGTTTCGTTCCAAAAGACTCCACCACGATCCAGCCTGCATAATTTAGGTCGCTTAAGGTATTCAAAAATTCGGGAATGTTTACCTGCCCTTCACCTAATATACCACGTGTGCTTTCGGAAATTTGTACATGCGGTGTTAGGTCGGCGATTTGTTTCATGGCTTCCGAGGTATTTTTTTCCTCGATATTGGCATGAAATGTATCAAACATGATACGGACATTCGGGTGGTCGATGCGCTTTACGAGGCTGTAAAGTTCCTCCGCGCAGGACACCAAATAACTCTCAAATCGGTTTAAATATTCCAGGCAAATGGTGATGTTTTTATTCGCAGCATAGTTGGCAGCTTCGCGCATTCCTTCCACAGCCCAGTTAATTTCTTGCTCCGTAGCAGCTTGTCCAGTAAAAACACCTAAGGCGGAATGAATGGGGCCAGATAAATAAGGTGATCCGAGCAGGGCTGCGACGTCTGTCGCTTCTTTGATATAGGCTAAGCCCGCTGCGCGTACTTTCGGATCCTGAGAAATTAGATTTTGCTCAGGTCCTGCGATTCCGCACGCGAATATTGATAGGCCTAGTCGGTCAGCTTCTTCCTTCCAAACAGGCCATTTATTTACATCGGTATCAAAAATGGGAATTTCAACGCCTTGGTACCCGGTCTGCGCGATGAACGCTAATTCCGATAATACATGTTGATTCATTTCCGGCCCATAAACGAGCAGGTTCAATGCGACTGGGTGTTTCATAGGTTTAGTCCCTCAGCTAGCTTTGCCAATCCTCCAAGGTTTGGCAAAGCTAAGGGGTAGGGGGGATTTTTCCTATGGGTTATTGACCAGGAAACTGATTATTTTTTCTTGAGAAAAGGGTGGGCCATGACCGTTAAAACCAATAAACCTGTGCCCCAATAGAAGCCGGGTTGCATGATTTCTTTTTGGCCAAAAATGAAGACGGCGAGCAAGATGCCGTAAACTGGCTCCAACGTGATCACTAAATTGATTGAGAAAACACTGAAAACCTTATACAAATGAATGGTTTCCGTATACGCATACACCGTACAAACGACCGCTAAAATCCCTATCCAGAGCCAATCTAGGCCCATTGGCACAAAACCTACAGCCCCCGAACTTAATCCATACATCCAAACCAATCCAGTCATAGCACCCGCCGCAACCATCTCGTACACCGTAATTAATTTGGGGTCATGTGAGTGCGTGTAATTCCCATTAATCACCGAAAACAACGCCCCGAAAAAACCAGAACCAATGCCCATGACCAATCCGAGCCATTGACCGGGTTGAACAGAAAAAATGATCCCTAAGGCCACCACGACAACCAGACCTAAAAATACTTCGATCCAAGCGATCTTTTGTTTTTTGGCAATGGGCTCCATGATGGAAGTCCAAAATGTCTGCGTCGATAGGCCTGCGAGGCACATCGCCACGGTAGATACTTTGGCAGCGCCGAAAAATAAAAGCCAGTGTAGGGCAATAAACACACCATTTAGCAGCCAGACCCCCCAGACATCGCGCGTCACGCGAAACGAGGTTTTGGAGAAATATAAAATGCCTGCTAAGCCCGCTGCCGCAATCATACAACGAAAAAATACGATCGTCAGCGCATTTGCATGCGTCGCATTGCCCAATATCGCGGTAAACGCGTACAGGATAACGATAAAGTGAATTTTGAAATAGTCGAGAAGTCGGGGCGCCTGTTTCATTTACCTCGGAATCGTATAATACAAACCTACTCCTACCGCGGAAAACACAATATTCGGGAGCCATACGGCAAGCATCGGCGGCATTCCGCCCCCTTCCGCAATCCCCTTACTCATCATGAAAAACAGGATGTAAACGAATGCCAAAGAGAACCCCAGTGCAATCTGGAATCCTACGCCACCACGCGCCTTGCGCGCAGAAACCAAGAACCCGATAATTGTTAAGATGATCACTGAAAACGGATTCGCGAAACGTAAATATTTCTCGATTAAAAACACCTCAATCCCATCCGCACCCCGCGACCGAACCAAATCGATATGTCGGTTCAACTCCGGTAATGTGAAAGTCTCGTGTAATAAGTGCTTATTCTGAAAATCTTTGGGTAATAAATTCAGAGTGGTGTCGATTTTGGTACCATAAACGAGCGCGTTCCCGCTTCCCGAAAGGGTACGAATGCGGTAGTCGTGAATAGTCCATTTTTTGGCGACGGAATCCCAGGTGATCCGGTCCGACATTAATTTTTGCTTGATCTCATTGTCGGCAATGCGCTCCAAACTAAACCGATATCCCGTATTTGAATTATTGTCGTAACTCTCAATGTAGGCATACACATCGGGGGCGATTTTGATGTGCACATCGCGTTTGTCAAAATAATACGTACCGTTAATGTACTCGTGTTCGAAGGGAACGCGGATTTTATTGGCATTGGGGACGATCCAACCGATCATTACGAAGGTGCCTATGGCAATGATGGAAGATCCGATAATGTAGGGGCGCATTAAACGCGGAAAGCTAATTCCGGAGCTCAAAATTGCGATAATTTCGGTTTTTGAGGCCATCCCCGCCGTGAAAAAAACGGTCGCAATAAAGACCATGAGCGGACTGATGTAATTCGCCCAGTAGGGGATAAAGTTCAAATAGTAATCAAAGATGATGGCCCGAAACGGTGCTTCTTTTCGAATGAAATCGTCGATTTTTTCGGTATAATCGATGACCATGACGATCAATACAATAAGAAAAACCGCGAAGACATACGTCTTCAAGAATTTTTTCAAAATGTACCAATCGAGTATTTTCATTTATTAGGACGGTAGCTGACGCCTGAAAACAAATGTATAAAAATCACTCGGGAAATGCGGAAATTCGCAGGAACTAAAGCTAGCGAAATGGTGGTGATCGGGATCACATAGCCCATGGCATCGGGATCGTTGAATCCGTGATAAATAACTAGCCCGCCCACCAGCATGATTCCTACGGTGAACGCATACGAAATGTACATGGCGCCGTAGAAAAATCCGGGTTCTACCTCGTAACGCATGCCGCATGCTGAACATTTATCCTCCATTTGGGCAAAATTGAAGATATTCCACCATTTGAATTTGAATAAACGGCCTTCGTGACATTGAGGGCAACGCGCATTGATGGCCGCCTTTAAACCGGATGAATTCGACATATTTTTGGGGTAAAATGTGGGCCAAAGGTAAAGAAAAATAGAGGATTATTCGTAACAAAGGTCACGGTCCGCAGGCTTTTTGTATCTTTGCAGCAAACTAAAACTTATCATCATGTATTCAATTGTTACAAACGTTCACATCGCACTATTCGTAGTCGTGTTCATTTTGGGTATCAATGTGATTGTGCGTGCGTTACGCGGCCAGTCAAATAATTCATTATTTACAGATTCAGATCGCAAAGCAGGTTTGTTTTTTATGATCTCATTGCACACGCAATTGTTGATCGGTTTAGCCCTTTACTTCTTTTTAAGCCCAGTTACGACAGCGGCATTCGCTGATTTTGGTGCGGCGATGAAGGATCCTGCAACGCGTTTATTGGCCGTTGAGCACATTTCAGTCAACATCATCGCGGTAGTTTTAGCGACAGTAAATAATGCCAAAAACAAAAAGGCAATCGCGGATGCTGCGAAGCATAAAAATGCGTTGATTTTCACTTTGGCGGCATTGGTATTGATTTTGAGCCGTATCCCTTGGAGTCGTTTATTCTAGTTTAATGAAGCAAAAGTGTATTTTTTTAGACCGGGACGGCGTCTTGAACGTTGACCGTGTCGATTACGTCTACCGCATGGAGGATTTCATCATTCCTCCCGGGGTAGGTGAGGCGCTTAAAGCTTTGAAATCGGCGGGTTATTTGTTGGTGATCATTACGAATCAAAGTGGTATTGCCAAAGGCATTTACCGCCGGGAAGATGTCATGATGATTCATCAGGCGATTCAAGATGGCACCGGAGTTGAATTAGATGATATCTATTTCTGCCCGTACCATGAAAAATTTGATAGTCATTCGTTGACTAGAAAGCCGGGTTCCTTGATGATTGAAAAGGCTGCGGCCAAATATAAAATTGACATGGAAGCCTCCTGGATGGTGGGCGATCATGAACGTGATATTACCGCTGGAACGCGTGCGGGACTGCGTACGATTCGCATCGCACCTCCAGCAACTGAAACAAAAGCGAACCATTTGGTCGACGATTTATTAACAGCTTCTCAAGTTATACTCGCATGAACAAGGTCTATTTAAGTGATGCCGGTCCCAAAGTTTCACCTGCTATTTATGGTTTTTGGCGCTGGACTGCCGATCAAGGCAACATGGAGCAAATTGTCAATTTATGTCTTGAATTAGGCATAAATACTTTTGATCATGCGGATCGTTACGGAGATTATACGTGCGAAAAACGTTTTGGTGAAGTGCTAGCAAAGCAATCTTTTAAGCGTTCGGATATCGTCCTTTTTTCCAAATGTGGCGTTAATCCAACGCCCCATTTTCGCGTAAATCACGTAAACACGTCAGCTGAACACATCACGAAATCGGTCGAAAATTCGTTACGTAATCTACATACGGATTATTTGGACGTGTTTTTATTGGATCAATTAGATCCTCTTTCTGACCTCGAAGCCACGGCACACGCCTTGGAAAAATTGAAGTCATCGGGTAAGGTTAAAAACATTGGTGTATCGGATTTCACGGTGCATCAGCATCAGTTATTGGTTTCCTATTTGAACATTCCAATTGTATCCAATCACATCGATTTGAACTTGTTGAATACCTCTGCACTGGATAATGGTGCGATTGATTACATCAAACAAAAATACATGCGCCCCTTGGCAACTTCGCCTTTGGCGGGTGGCCGGATTGAGCATGGCACCGACGAGCGTGCGTTGAAATTGCGTAAAAAACTCAATGAAATAGCAGCGAAATACCATGCCAACATCGAATCAATCGCCGTTGCGTGGTTGGTGAAATTAGGCGCCCTACCGCTCATCGGAACGCTAGAAGAAAACCGCATTCGCAATATTGTAAATTCATTCCAAATCACGCTTGATCACGAGGATTGGTATGATTTATTGCAGGCGAGTCGGACGTTAGACGTTGGACTATAGACGTCGGACGTTAGACCTGTGGTCAGTAATCAGTATCCAGTAATCAGTGGTCAGTATCCAATTAAATTTTTCCGACGTCTAACGTCTAGCGTCTAGCGTCTAGCGTCCAGATTGTTTTGCCCCAAAAAACTTCCGGATCGTAACCGCTCCCAATTTTTTCCCCACGATATGTCCTTGCTTATCCAACAAGTAAAAAACAGGATTGGAGAGGGCGTCGTAGATTAAGCGCTCCTTCGTGATGCCAGGCATGGTCACATGTGCGTAATTTTCTTTGAGGCCATATTTGGCAATAAATTCTTTCCAAGTGGCATCCGGAACGCCTGGTTCATTGCAGACTGCATAACGACCAATCTTCAATTGAAGCACTGATTCAGCCATTTTGAGCACTTTTTCAACCTCGGGTACCTCCTTTTGGCAATGCTCGCAGGTGGGTGCGTAAAACACCAAAAGCGTGTAATCGTAGTCTTTGGCGAAGCTGTGTAAATCCATCGACTTCCCCGTCGTATCCGCCAAACTCAAAGCGGGGCTCAACTGGTTTAATGGCAAACCACTTAAACCATCCAACTCCTGCAGGAATTCCATTTTGCGTTTTTCAGGCAAAAATTTACAACCGGATTGTTTGACATAACGTGTTAAGAAATACACATAGCCTTCCGTGTTGTTCTGGATATTCCGATTTTTCATTAATCGAGCAAAAAAATCAAACGCATATGGGTAAGCTTTCGCATCGCAATTGAATTTGCCTAAAACCAAATCCATACCCACCTGCATCGAATCCGCCTGCAAGGGATAATAGCTCATGTACTCCGTGAGCGTCGCTTTAAAAATAGGTGTAAACAGAAATTTAGGATTGTTGAGCGGGATTTCTTGTAGGAATGCCGCGCGTTTGGCATAATTTTTTCGATCCGGAATGGAACGGTCTAATGCGTTCAAGGATTTAAAATGAATCGCCAAAGCGTCCGTTGGCTTCAAGCGTTTTAATGCCTGAGTGCGGAATTTGGTGAGGCTGTCCGACTTCATTTTGAAAAATGCCGCGCGGTCTGAATAAGAGAATTTCCTTCCAGTCGCTAGTTCCTTTTTGTATAAGGTATCGATAAATGCCAACGACCTCTCCATCCGTTGGTAGTCAAAAAACAGCTTATTTTTCTTGTCTTTCGTCTGAATTGACGCTAGATAATCGGGGCCTGACAGATTCACTGATAGCGAATCATTGTTGTCCAAACAGATCCAAATTTTTGCTTTAGTTTTCGGGAAATATAGAAATCCAATGCCCCCGATGATGGCTTTTTTGCTGACAGACCATCCTGATTTTCTTAGGGAAATGGTGTCTTTGGGCACATAATTTTGATCGTCATAAACGCTTGTGCGCACATAAACGATGGAGTCAGCCGTGTTTTTGGCAGTTACTTTAATTCGAAATTGAGCCTGGGTAGTTAGCGAAATGAAGGTGGCTAACAAGAAAGTAAGTAGGGATTTCATGGGGTAAAGGTAAGAAAAAGTGGTCAGTTGTCAGTCGCTAGTCGTCAGTCACTAGTCTCTAGTCGTTAGTTATCCTAGACTTCAGTCAAGATATGAATAACCATCAGATTATCAGTTATTTATGTTTATAATTGTTCTTTAAAAAGGACCATGGTGAGAAATGTAATTACCTACCACGTAGTAGTAGAAAAATCGGACACGGGTTTTTCGGCCTTAGTAGATGAATTACCTGTTTACACAACAGGAGCTAATCTTCAAGAGATTGAAGATAATATTCAAGAAGCGTTGCAATTGTATTTAACGGAGAGCTCAAAGTTTGAAATCAAGTTAGTTGTCAGTCACTAGTCGTCAGGCATTAGTCGCTAGTCATCAGTCCGGCGGGTAATTTTTTGGAATTAAACTCGAAATTTCAGTTAGATACAATTATTTTTCGACTAGCGACTAGTGACTGACGACTAGCTGACTGGCGTCAGCCCCTTACCTCCTCCTCTTTCCCCTCGGAATCACCTTTGAACTGCGCGCACTGCCACGCGGCATGTCACGTTTACGCGCACGATTATTCGCATAACCATTCGAATTCCGCATCCCGATCATCTCCAAATCAATCGTCCGCTTCGCCAAATTTGTACTGCGAACCTTCACTTTGACTTTGTCACCGAACGTGAATACGCGTCCGTTTGACTTACCCACAATCCGGTAATTCTCCTTATCTAAATCGTAAAAATCATCATTCAAATCCACCATGCGAACTAATCCCTCACATGACGTATCGCCGATCTCCACAAATAAACCAAACTCCGTCACACCCGTAATGATGCCGTCAAATACCTGCGGCTCATGCAAACTCATGTACTCAACCTGCTTGTATTTGATCGATGCACGCTCCGCTTCCGCCGCTAATTTTTCGCGATCCGAACTATGTTTACACTGAATCTCCAACGGCGCACGCTGTGGCGACTCGCCCCCATCCAAATAATGCTGTAACAAACGATGCGTCATCACATCCGGGTACCGACGAATCGGACTCGTGAAGTGAGAATAAAACGGAAACGCAAGGCCAAAGTGCCCCACCGCATCCGTGCTATACCGCGCTTTGGACATCGTCCGCACCGCTAAACTCTGCAACACATGCTCTTCCCCTTTTCCCTCAATCGCCTCCATCAAACTATTAAATGAATGACTCACCTGCTTCGGCTCAGTCGTCACTTGATACCCAAATTTCTTCGCAAAAGTCGAGAATACACGCAATTTCTCCGGATCAGGCGCCTCATGCACCCGATACACCATGGTATTTCGAGGGTCTGTTTGGCGCATCTCGTGGACAAACGTGGCCACCTTTTTATTGGCCAATAACATATATTCTTCAATCAGTTTATGCGCATCTTTCCGAATTCGAGGATGCACGGCAATTGGCTTGCCATCAGCGTCTAATTCAAAACGAACCTCCGCCGTTTCAAAATTCACCGAGCCCGTTTTAAAACGAGCTTCGCGTAAAATATGTGCAAACTGATTTAAATGTTTGATAATCGGCTCATACGAATCCGTCACCTCGCCCGTATGTTCGATCAATTCTTGCGCTTGTTCGTACGCAAACCGACGATCCGAATGGA
>JAIXRT010000040.1 GCA_027485075.1 Cytophagaceae bacterium | reverse complement strand
TTGATTTTTATTGAAGGGATATGTTTGTTGACACATGAAATACAGCCTTTCAAAAAAGGGGCAACCCGAATATTGGAGGCTGCTCACGCCGAAGGCATACAGCCTATGATACATGTCGTGGGATTAGGTTATTCAGATTTCAGGGCATTTGGGAAAGTGATCCATGTGGCGATTGAGTCATTTATGGAGCCAGCTGTTTTTGATCATGCGCGGCATCGGTTAGACTTTAATGCGGCGGTTCGGGAGCAGATGGTTCGTTTGGTACGCGTGCCTGATGAGGTAGTGGTCCTTCGAAAAGGCCTGTTTTACTACTTAAACTTGCCTTTTTTTCGGTTGGTCAGTGATTATGTGTGGAGTCGTACGGCTGGAACTGTTTTTTATGATTCGGTGCTATTTGGGGTTTTGTTGTTTACATATCCGATCTATTTGGTTACGCTTTCAGCTCTTTTCCATGGGCTTTTTGGTATCTCGATGGTCGTGACGATGCTGGCGCTTCCGGTGGGATTTCGTTTGACGAGTATGCGGGTGGTTAAAAATAATCAATAAACGCATGAAATAGGTTTGCGTATAGGGCACTTTCCCCCTTACCTTTGCCAAACCTTGGAGGATTGGCAAAGGTAGGAAAAGAGGGGTTCGTTGAAATGCGAAATTTAGCTAGTTTTGATATTGAATAATTTAGACAACATGACTAAAAAGTATGATTTCCTGATCGTGGGCGCTGGATTTTTTGGCAGTATTTGTGCTCGCGAATTAACGAATCAAGGATATTCATGTTTGGTCATTGAGAAGCGCGAACACATTGGCGGTAATTGCTATACCGAAAAACGAGACGACATTCACCTACATGTTTATGGTGCGCATATTTTCCACACGTCAAATGAGCGCGTTTGGAAATGGATTAATCAATACGCGACTTTTAATCACTACACGAATCGGCCGATTGCCAATTACAAAGGCGAATTATTTGCTTTACCTTTTAATATGTGGACGTTCAACCAATTATGGAACGTCAATACGCCAGAGGAAGCTCAAAAAATCATCGCCGAACAAGGAAAAGATATCGTGGGAGAACCACAAAATTTAGAGGAGCAAGCCATCAAGTTGGTAGGTAGAGATATCTACGAAAAACTAATTAAGGGCTACACCGCCAAACAGTGGATCAAAGACCCGAAGGAGTTGCCAAAGGAAATCATCAAACGTTTACCTGTTCGATTTACCTTTGACACAAACTATTTCAACGACCGTTTCCAGGGAATTCCAGAAGGCGGATATACGCAGATATTTGAAAAATTACTAGATGGAATTGAGGTGCGCTTGCATGTAGATTATTTGGCGGACAAGGACACGTACAACGCACTCGCCAATAAAGTCATTTACACGGGCCCGATTGATTCCTATTTCGATTATCAGCACGGGGAATTAGAGTACAAGACCACGCGTTTTGACCATGTAAAAAAGGAATATCCCAATCACCAAGGCGTTGCGGTTATGAATTATACAGATGCCGAGATTCCTTACACGCGCATTATTGAACACAAACATTTTGACTTTAATGACACTGAAAAAACCTGGATTAGTTACGAATATCCAGAGCCGTATCAAGCAGGTAAAACGGAGCCGTATTATCCAGTGAATGATGCCGTAAACAACGAGTTATTTAGTAAATATCAAGCACTAGCCGCTGCAGAATCGCAGGTGTATTTCGGGGGAAGACTTGGTGAATACAAGTATTACGATATGCACCAAATCATCGAGCGCGCATTAACAATGGTGGAGACTTTTACCCTTTAGTTTTCCCTACCTTTGCCAAACCTTGGAGGATTGGCAAAGGTAAGGGGGAAAGCTGCCCCAAACAAACCCCACATTTTTTTATAACAAAAGATCCAAGGAAATTCAGCTTGAATAATCCATAAATTTCAAATCAGAGCCCATAAAATCAAGAAACTGATTTTCTCTTTACCTACTAAAAAAAGTCATTTGCCCATAAAAAAAGCTAGAGCGCCATGACGCACTCTAGCCAATTAAAAGCTCCTTGAAGCTGCCTTACGGCAAAAGAATCATTATTCCTTCACGCGAACACCTTTGGCTTCGAACATACCCATCAACGAGCCTTTCAAATTGTCAGCATCCACCTTGGTCAATTCTGCATTCACATCATATCCTTGAATCGTGAAATAAATAACAACTTTCTCTTTATCATCTTCAACTTTGGAGATATCAACCAACGGCAATGAATCATCACCAACGATCTTCAACTGACCAGTTAACACACCATCTTTACGCACTAAATTTGTTGAAAAAGTAACATCCCCGTTTGGCGTACCCGCCACCATGATTTTCCATTTTCCAGCAAAGAAATCAGTTGGATCTGGTAGTTTAGCAAACGAAGTTGCTGAACACAAAGACATTAAAACAAACACGAAAGCAACTAACTTTTTCATATCTTGAAATTTTAAGGATTTATAATAAAACAAATATAGAAACTATATTAATATTGTCTAATCTTGATACAATGAGAATTCACCTAAAAAATCCTAGGATCTTCATTTACGCACAAACAAATAGATAAGAATTTTGCCAAAAACCGTCAAAAAACGCAAAAATCCCACCAGCCCCAAAAACCTATATTATACGCTATTTAAAAATGAAAAAATCTATACTTTTCACATTTCTAGTACTCTGCCACCTCTGCAGCGCCCAAATCAAACTCCCCTCCCTCGTCAGCAACGGCATGGTTCTGCAACGTGATCAAGCCACTACCCTGTGGGGTTGGGCCAGCCCGGGTGAGAAAATTCGCGTCCAACTAGGCAAAAAAATCCTCCGTACGCAAGCGGATGCGCAAGGGAATTGGCATACACAATTACCCGCATATCCAGCCGGCGGCCCCCATACCATTAAGCTATCCGGCAAAAACGAAATCGTATTGGAAGATGTGCTATTTGGCGACGTTTGGTTGTGCGCAGGTCAGTCCAACATGGTTTTAAATATGGAGCGCGTTAAAGAAAAATATGCCGCAGATATCGCCTCAGCAAATAATCCACATATTCGAAACTTTTTTATCCCCACCGCCATCTCCAAAGTAGATGTACAAGCACAATTACCCGCGAGCAACTGGCTTCCCGTTACCACCGAAAACGTCTTAAAAATGGGTGCTGTGTCCTACTTCTTTGCCCGGGATTTATATACCAAACAACAAGTGCCCATCGGAATCATCAACTCCAGCGTAGGCGGAACCCCCATCGAATCCTGGATCAGCGAAGCCGGCCTCAAAGAATTCCCAGCTTATGTGAAGGATACCAGCAAAACAATCGCACAACCCGCAACGCAAAAAAAATCAACCGACCGTGGACTCATCGAAAAATGGTCCGACCCATCCTACCATCCAAAAGGCTGGAAACGCTTTGCCATCCCCGGATTTTGGGAAGACCAAGGATTAAAAGAGTTAAACGGTGTGGTTTGGTTTAGACGCGAAATCGACATTCCAGCGTCGCTTGCAGGGATGCCGGCCCATTTGTTTTTAGGCCGAATCGTTGATGCAGACCAAGTATTCGTCAATGGTGAACAAGTAGGAAATATCACCTACCAATATCCACCGCGACGCTACCCCGTGAAAAATGGACTCTTAAAAGCAGGAAAAAATCTCCTTGTCATTCGCGTAACAAATACGGGTGGAAAGGGTGGATTTGTTCCTGACAAGCGGTATGAACTACTGGTAGGCAACCAAACATTTGACCTACAAGGTGACTGGAATTACAAAGTTGGCGAAGTTTTCCCACCCAAAATTGACCCCCCTGCTCCTAACCAATTTCCGCCAACTTCACTTTACAATGCCATGATCGCACCTTTCACTTCATACGGATTAAAAGGAATTGTTTGGTATCAAGGTGAATCCAATGCCGGGAAACCCGAGATCTACGAACGCCTTTTGCCAGCCTTAGCCAACGACTGGAGAACCCAATTCAAGCAACCCGAAATTCCATTTCTATATGTGCAATTACCTGGTTTTCTAGATCGAAATTTTCTGCCATCTGAAAGCAATTGGGCACTTTTGCGCGAAGGCCAACGGAAAAGTTTGACTATCCCCAAAAGTGGAATGGTAGTCACCCTAGATCTAGGCGAATGGAATGACATTCACCCATTAACCAAAAAACCAATCGGAGAAAGATTAGCCCTTGCCGCGCGTAAATTAGCCTACGGGGAAAATATCGTTTCTTCCGGACCCATCTATACATCGCATAAAATCGAAGGAAATCGCGTGAGAATTCATTTCAGCGAGACAGGAAGTGGGCTAAGCATTAACCAGCAAGATGAAGATGAACTTACCTATTTTGCCATTGCAGGGAAAGATAAAAAATT
>JAIXRT010000099.1 GCA_027485075.1 Cytophagaceae bacterium | reverse complement strand
CAGATTTCTATTTGAAGGGTATGAGTATCGGAAGGGCTGCTGGATTTTCAACATCCGCGTTGCAAACCGCGCATCCGTATGCGGATGGTTCAGAGGAATCATACGATGGAGGCAATGGAACAGATAGGTTCACGAATTCAGATGCTGTTTTGCTTAAGCCGATCAAGCTGAACGCGAATAAATCCATCATGAGTTTTGATGAAATCGTATTAGTAGAACCTGGCGAGCGAGGTGAGCCGTTTTTAAACTCAAATGGTACCGTTAATCGCAGTTTCTTTGATTATGTAATCGTTCAAGGATCAAATGATGGCGGATTGACTTGGTCAAACTTCCTGGATGGTTGGGATTCAAATGCGCCTTCAGTTTGGTTAAATGCGTGGAATAGTGCGGTAGATAATGATGGTAATTCAACGGCAACTCCCACAGCCGCATTGATCAGAAGTCGTGAAATCAATTTGCTTTCCTCTGGGAAGTTTAAATCTGGTGATCAAGTGCTCATTCGTTTCCGCTTGCACGCGGATGTAGGCGCGCATGGCTGGGGCTGGTCTGTTGACAATCTGAAGATTCAAGAACCCATCATTCCCGTCGATTTAGATAAAGATGGTGTTGATGATTCGATTGATAAATGTTTGGGTACTGCCCCCGGAGCAAAAGTGGATGCGAATGGCTGTTCTGAAGTCCAAAAATGTGCATTCAATGTGCCATTTTTATTTAAGCAGTCGGAGCAAGTACTTGCCGCTACTTCGGAGTATCCCGGGGTAACCTTCATTTGGCTACGAAATGGAACTGTGATTCCAGGCCAAAGTTCATCCACCTTGACCACCACTGAGCCGGGAGTATACACGGTAAAAGCGCAGGTGAATGCTGTTTGTGCGACTGGTTTATCGAATGCGATTACCATTGTTATTTTAAGTAATGAGCCGAGTGCGTTAGGAGCCGGCGTTACGCTGAGTCCAAATCCGACTAATGGTCGCCTACGCGTGCAAGCTAGCTTAGCTCCTGATGAACGAAGTGTCATGTTACGGGTGTTGGATATGCAGGGCAAAGTGATGCTACGTCCGGAATCCATTCCTGTTCAAGGCCAACTAGACTACATGTTGGACCTAAGTGAACAAGCTTCGGGTTCCTATGTCATTGAGCTTAGAACGGAAAAACGGGTGATTAATCGGCGTGTGATTTTGGTGAAATAGCTAGGTGGTTTTTTCCTTGCGAAGCTTTTTAATTATCTTTGCAGTTCAACCGAGTAATCGGTATCATTAAATAAATTGTCTATGTCTTGGTTTACGCGAAAGGATAAAGGGATTCAAACCCCAACAGAGTTTAAACGTGATTCTCCAGATGGCCTTTGGTATCAATGTCCATCTTGCAAAAAAGCCCTTCACACACGTGAGCACCGCTTATTCGCGTTTACCTGTTCAAGCTGTAATTACCATGAAAAAATAGGCTCTCAAGAGTATTTTGAGTTATTATTTGATCAATCTAGGTATACGGAAATCAATCCCATGATGAGTTCTGGAGACCCATTGAATTTCACGGATACGAAGAAATATACGGATCGTGTCAAAGCGACAGAAGATAAAACAGGTTTAAAAGATGCTGTTCGCGCGGCCTATGGTGAGATGAATGGCTTACCTATTACAATCGCAGCGATGGATTTCAGTTTTATTGGTGGTTCGATGGGTTCAGTGGTAGGAGAGAAAATTTCACGGGCGATCGATCATTCCCTCAAAACAAACACGCCATTTTTGATGATTTCACGTTCCGGTGGAGCACGTATGATGGAAGCAGGATTCTCCTTAATGCAAATGGCCAAGACTTCTGCTCGCTTGGCCTTGTTGGCAGAAGCTAAAATCCCCTATATTTCATTGTTGACAGACCCAACCACCGGTGGAGTTACCGCTTCATTTGCGATGCTTGGTGATTTTAATATCGCGGAGCCGGGTGCGTTGATTGGATTTGCTGGCCCACGTGTAATTAAAGAGACGATAGGAAAGGATTTGCCGAAAGGTTTTCAAAGTGCCGACTTCGTCCTGGATCATGGATTTTTAGATTTTATTGTAGATCGCAAGGAGATGAAAGACAAACTAAGTGCTTTATTGGCCATGCTCGCTAAGTAAGTATTGGCTGAAGAACATAAAAAAAACCTGGTGAAATCAATCACCAGGTTTTTTTATATCCGAGCAGGTAAATTACTCTGCAGTAGCTGCAGCAGCTGCCGCCGCCGCTGCGGTTGCAGCTTTACCTCGTGGTTTTTTCTCTTTTTCTGGTGCAGGAATAGGATCCTCAACACCGGCTAAAATACGTCCGCAATGTTCGCAAACGATTAGTTTTTTCTTGTCTTTAATGTCTGTTTGACGTTGTGGAGGTACTGAACTGAAACATCCACCACATGCACCACGCTTAACCAAAACAACCGCTAGGCCGTTGATCGCATTTTCACGTAATTTCTCGTAAGACTTCAATAGACGAGCATCTACGGTCTTAACCGCTTTTTCGCGATCTTTCAAGCCTTTTTGCTCATCTTCCTCGCTTTCGCCAATGATCACCTCAAGTTCTTTTTGCTTGATCTCAAGGTCTTTTTTGCGCTCAAATAAGTTAGATTCTACGCCAGCAACTTCATCATTTTTATTCAAAATTTTGAAATCAATTTCTTTGATGCGCTTATCTGCAATCTCCATTTCCAACCCTTGTAACTCAACCTCTTTCGAAATTGCTTCGAACTCACGGTTGTTACGAACATTCATTTGTTGCTCCTTGTATTTTACAATTAGCTTCTCAGAATCCTTTTTAGAAACCTTGTAATTCGCGATTTGCTCTTCAAATGACGCGATTTCAGATTGGAATTTTGTTAAACGTGTTTCTAAACCTGCGATCTCATCCTCTAAATCACGAACCTCTTCAGGTAAATCACCTCGTACTTTCTTGATATTGTCTAAGGCTGAATCAATGGTTTGAAGCTTTAATAATGCTTCTAACTTTTGGGCAATTGTAGTTTCGGTAACTGTAGCCATTATTATTGTTGCGTTTGAAAATATTAATTCGCTCTAATCTCTAAGCAAGACTCACAGGATTAGTGTGGGTCATACTTTTCAGAACGGCAAAAGTACTAAAATTATTTGATAAATATTCATGGATGGTATCCTTTATCATGACTTCGGATTCATAATGCCCAATATCACAAATCGTCAAGTGATTTTCCGCATCAAAGAACTCATGGTATTTAAAATCTCCACTAATGTAAACATCAGCCTGCGCGCGAATGGCATCGGCCAATAAAAAGCTTCCCGCTCCCCCGCACAATGCAATTCGTTTGATTGATTTGCCCAACCAAGGCGTATGTCTAAAATAGGTCAAGCCAAGCTTTTCCTTGACATACGATGTAAATTCACTTGCCGACAGCGCTTTCGGTAATTCACCTACAAATCCAGCGCCCACATCTTGCCACGAATTTCCTAACGATGTCACAAAATAAGCAACTTCCTCATAGGGGTGTGACGTGAAAAGTGCACTTAAAACAGCGGATTCGAGGTGTTTGGGGAATAACATGTCCACTTTAAGTTCCGCGACCTCTTCCGCTTGACCAGCCTGACCAATGGTGGGATTCGCGGCATCCGATGGGGTAAACCGACCGGTTCCCGCGCCTGAAAAACTACATGCCGAATATTCACCAATATTTCCAGCTCCCGCCGCATGTAACGCTGCGCGTACTTGCTCCGCATCCGCCTCAGGAACAAAATAGGTGAGTTGGCGTAATGCATCACGCATCGGACGTAATACCTTGCCGGATTGAAGTCCCAGTTTTTGGGCCAACTGATAGCTGACTCCCTTAGGCGCATGATCTAAATTTGTATGCGACGCATAAATCGCGATATCATTTTTGATGGCTAAAATGAGCGTCCGCTCTACATAATCACGCCCCGTCAGCTGCTTAATTCCCTTGAATAAAATGGGGTGATGCGCCACAATCATATTGCATCCTTGCGCAATCGCCTCCTCCACTACAGCCTCCGTGCAATCAAAACTGACCAATACCCCCGTGACTTTTTGCGAACGGTTTCCCGTCAACAAACCTGAATTATCATAGGACTCTTGCCAAGCGAGCGGCGCCCATGCTTCCATGGATGAACAAATTTCGTGTACCAACATACCATTGTGTTTTAGGACAGACAAAGGTAGACAATAAAAAAATTAATGTATATTTCGACAAGTATTTAAGTAGCATATGCGTTGTAGACCCGCCTTAGTCATCCTCGAAAACAATCACGTTTTAGTCATGAAGTACCAGTACGGTACGCAATTCATTTATAATTTACCTGGTGGAAATACAGATCCTGGGGAATCATTCCCGGAAACCGTTGCGCGTGAATGTTTGGAAGAACTAGGTATTGATGTAGAGGTAGGTCCATTGATGCTCATGGGTGAAATACAAGCAACAGATAAACGGCCCACATCACTTCATATCTTATTTTCTGGCGAGATTCTTGGCGGAATTCCAGAGCTTCAGCCGAATGAAACTACGGCCATGGAGGTGCTTTGGTTGCCCGTTTCCCAACTCAGCGAAGTGCACATGTATCCTCATGTGGGCCTTGAATTACAAGATTTAATCTTTACTCAGTCACAGGGGAGGTACGTGGGGACGATTGACCAGCCGTGGATCGATTAGGCCAAATATAGGTTCCCAGCATTAATCCCAATCCACTGGCCAATAGGCCATACCAAATTGACGGAATTTCAGTAGGTGCTAAAAAATGGAAGTAAGCCCAGACAAATAAACCACCCAGCATACTTAAGTGACTGCCCATCGCACTCGCACGTTTCCACCACAGACCCGCATTCAGCGGAATAAAAAGTGAAACTAAACTGAAGGCCGACGCCTCTGCCACCAGCTCGAAAATATTTTGTCGGCTGATTGCCATCCATATACATGCCACGGTGACCAAAACCACCGAAATTCGAATCACCAATAAGACCGATTTGTCCGATGGATTTTTCAACAAAGGCTTCCACAGATTCTCACCCAATACACTCGCTGGTGCTAAAATAGCGCCACTTGTCGTACTTAATAGGGCTGATAATAAAGCGCCTAAAAATAGAATCTGCATCGCATACGGCGTAAACTTCATCACCAAATGTGGAATCAAAAGCATATCATCCTGCCATAATTCCGGATATAAACGCACACCCACCAAAGCAATCATTAAGGGCAATAAGGCAATGGTAATGTACATGATGCCTGCGGTGATGCTGGCTTTGGCAGCGATTTTTCCGGAGCCGGCCGACATGACCCGTTGGAAAATGTCCTGCTGCGGAATGCTCCCAAATCCGATCGTAATCCATGCCGCCAGATAGGTCAGCCAAGAAGTTGGCGTATTTTCTTTTGGAGTGAATCTAAAAAAACCGGTGGGCTGCTCCGCTAAAAATACCTGCCAATTCGGAATCTTGTCCCACATTAAATAGGCTAAAAATAAAAGCCCGGCAATCAATATTAGATTATGAATGAAGTCGGTGATTGAAATTGACCACATACCACCCATCAGCGTATAAGTCATCACTAAAACAGCACCGATCACAATTCCCCATTCGGTGGAAATCGGGAGTAATAAATGCATGGTTAAACCCAATGCCACGAGCTGCGCAGAGATCCAGCCAAAATACGAAGGAATCATCACGAGGGCAGATAGCTTTTCCGATAATCCTCCGAAGCGAATGCGGAAATAATCACTGAAGGTAAGGACTGGGAGTGGATATAGTTTTTTGGCATAAATCATGCCCACAATTAGTAATCCAAGTGCTGCACCAAAAGGCTCTTCAATAATGGATAGAACGCCGCCATGGACAAATTCGCGCGGTGCACCGAGCAATGTTTCAGATCCAAACCAGGTTGCAAACGTGACCATCGTGGCTAAGGCATACGGCAATGAACGACCTGCAAGTACAAAATCGCTAGCCGTATGGACTTTCCGGCTGGCCCACCAGCCAACGACCAAGTTCAAAAGAAGGTAAAAAACAACAAATACGATAAGCATCTACCCAGAGCGAAAACGCGAAAATACAGAAATTTTGGTACCTTTAAAGACCAAATTTGACGCATGACTAAATTATCCTACCTCGTAGTTTTGTTGGCCTTCTTAAGTTCATGTACCTCGCTTCGCGTCAAAAAAGCCTTTCATTCAACTTCACTTCCCAATCAATTCAGTGGCGTGCTTATTGAAGATGTTGCCACGGGAAATACCGTTTTTACGCATCAGGCTGATCAGTTTTTCATGCCCGCTTCCAATATGAAGTTGGCCACCATGCTCCTCGCCAAACGAAATCTTACCGATTCCATCCCTTCATTCAAATATCATGAGACCGCCGATACTCTGTTTTTCTGGGGTACGGGAGATCCCAGTTTGATGCATCCCAAGTTAAAGGGCGATGCCTTACTGAAAAAATTACAAGCAAGTAACAAAGTACTGGTCTACGCAGACGATGCACGGCATGTTAAAGCGTTAGGTGATGGCTGGGCGTGGGATGATTATAATGATGATTATTCGGCCGAAATTTCGCAATTGCCGCTTTATAACAATCAAATTAGTGTACAAAAAAAGGAGGGTGTTTGGCAGATTTCTCCGAAACGATTTAGCCAAGATATAGGCATTAGCAAGCAAAAAGAGGTTTTACGTGCGCGTAATTCGAATCATCTAGATTTGCCTGACACCACGGCCTATCCTAAACAAGCCATTCCATTTTTGACTTCGGTAGAATTGACGGCTCGATTATTAGCGGATACCTTGCAGAAATCAATTGTGACGCAAACGCGCGCGATTCCTACTGCTGCAAAAATTCAGTATGCTGGACTCGTAGACAGTCTGATCGTTCCCATGATGTATACGAGTGACAATCAAATTGCGGAACAACTTTTGTATTTGATCGCGGCGAAACGCGGTTGGACAGGGCCTACAGCCAACATTATTGCGCAATTGAAAAAGGAAAATTCGGTAGTTGCCGACCTCCGTTGGGTCGATGGCTCGGGATTATCGCGCTATAATTTAGTCCGACCAGCAGACATGATTCAGATCTTGCGGGAATTGGAAAATGAGGTGCCGATGGAAAAATTGAAAGGTTTATTGCCGCAATCGGGTCGATCGGGTACGATGCGTACAGTTAAACTCCAACACGGAACGGCGTGGGCAAAGTCCGGCTCATTTGGAAATACGTATGATCTTTCTGGTTTTTATCAGGATGCCAAAGGCAACATGTACCGCTTTTGCATCATGTCAAATTTGGCGAATCGTTCGGTCGCTGCGAGTAAGGCTGATGTGATTACCTTGTTAAACGCGCTTCGTTAAAACGAATGTGTAGATTCCGTAACTGACCAGCATGAATAGTCCTACGAAGGGTAGGCTACTCAAGTTTTGCACCAAAGTCCCCACCAGAAAAGCAGTTGAAATAAATACCAATAACCAGGGTAAAATCGGGTAGGCCCACACGCGATATGGTCGGTGAAGCTCCGGTTCTGTCTTGCGCAAACGAATTAATGAGGCAAATCCTGCCAAATAACTAGCTACAAAAAAGAAGGTTGCGATATCTGAAAGTCGGTCGCTAATGGCTTTACTACTAAACAAAAATAAACAGGCTGTTCCCACGGTTAAGTGCGTAGCGAAGGTTGGGCTACCCGCCGCATTCACACGGGAAGCTTGTGGAAAAAATAGTCCATCGCGGCTCATGGAGAAAATCACGCGTGGGGCAAACATGACTTGTGTATTTAAAATCCCAAGAATACTGAGCATGAGGAACGTGGTAATCCACTGACCAGCTCCCGGTCCAAAATAGTGCCCAATAGCGTCAGAAGCCGCTAATTTACTTTGGCTTAAATCAGCTAGAGACATGGAATATAAAATCCCCACATTGATTAACACATAAATACTGGCGACTGAAATCACGCCGATAAACATGGATTTGGGCATGGTGTTCACAGGATCCTTATTCTCTTCGGTAAAATAGGCGGCCGTATGCCAGCCATCGAAGGCATAAAAAATGGACAGTAGGGCGGCTAAAATTCCCGACCAGAGGGTACCCTCACTTGGAATAGGTGCATTTTCGGCCCAAACACCCCCTTCTCCATACCAGAAACAAATGCCAATGAAAAGAATGAGTGCAACGGCTTTGATGCCACTTAACCATTCTTGCGACTTACCGGCCATGACCACACCTAATTGGTGAAATCCCCACAAAATGACGAGAATTCCGACGGCACTATAAATCAAATAAGGCTCTAAAGCTGGAATTAATAGGGCTAAATATTCACTAAATGTATAGGATCCGAATCCTAGCGCACTCACTGTTCCTAACCAGGAACTTAAGCCCACAATAAATCCAATGTATCTACCAAAAGCGCGTTCCGCGTAGCCGTACCAAGCACCGGCTTTAGGAATGGATAAACTTAATTCCAATACACAACTTACGCCTAAAAGCGCATAAATGGCCACAGCGATCCACAAACTAATTATGAGCCATGGATTGTGTAATTGATCAGCGATAGGTCCGGGCTTCCGTAAGATGCCTGTTCCTACCGTACCACCGATGGTCACGGCAATACTGAAGCTCGTTCCAAGAACTTTCCAAAGCTGATTTGAGGATTTTTTCTTCATAAGGATGAAGCAAAAATAAACTAATTTTCCGTTATTCAGGGACCAATTTGCCCAAGATGAGAACATTCCTATGTTGTTGTTTTTTATGTTTGACGCTGGGGGCATTTAGCCAATCCCCCGCCTCATCAGGCGAATCGTACATTGGCTTTCATTGGAATTCAGGACGAAAATCAGTCGAAATTCCGTTCGAATTACATGCCAATCTGGTGGTTATTCCGTTACGCATTAATAATTCAGACACGCTTCGGTTTCTCGTTGACTCCGGCCTAGGAGCCACCTTATTAACGGATACTGCCGTTGTGACCAAACTAGGCCTAACATCCATTCGCACCGTTGAGTTAAATGGTTTAGGAATTCATAAATCCCTCAAAGCCCATGTGGTCATCGATACCAAACTTCAGGTGGGCCCTGCCTATGCATTACACCAAAATCTGATTTATGTCAGTGATGATCTATTGAATTTTTCAAGTTCGATCGGAACTAAGATTCATGGGATTATTGGCTATGAGTTATTTGCCAATGTCGTCGTGACCATAGATTACGCCCATTCGCGCTTGATATTAACGCAACCTACGCGGTATCGATACAAGCGGCGAAAAGGTTTGCGTTTCCCCATTGATCTCACCGACAATAAACCCTATTTACATCAAGCGGGATTGACGGGGTTAAAAGGGAAATTACCCAATCGGCTATTGATGGATACCGGTGCCGGCCATGTGTTATTAGTCGAGGCAAGCGCATCCGATAGCGCTCAATTTCAGCTATCGAAGCAACGGTTCAATTTAGGGAAGGGGCTAAATGGGCCAATCATCGGTCGCTTGGGACGGGTGCCCGCACTAGAAATAGGGCCATGGTCTTGGTCGCAGGTTCCAGCTACGTTTCCAGATTCGACAGCTCGTAAATCGGCAGATCCCTGGCAGGCTAGCTTGGGGGGTGAATTCTTTCGCCGCTTTACGTTGACCTTTCATTACTTGGATCAGTATGTGGTCATCAAACCAGTAGGTAGGCTATGGAAAAAGGATTTTGAATATGGTATGTCGGGGCTTGGTTTGCGAGCCATAGGTCCTGAATTCCGGAGGTTTGTCGTGGAGACCATTCATCCAGGATCTCCTGCAGATATGGCAGGTATGCTACCTGGTGATGAAATTTGGTTGATAAATAACAAGCGAGTCGATGAATATCGATTAGGTGATATTTACCGCATATTGAAAAAAAAGGAGGGTACTGCGATTGAGCTGATGATTCGAAGAGAGCGCGAATTTAGACTGATTCGATTCCGACTGCGCAAATTATTTTAGGGTATAATCAGCGATGACAGGGAAATGGTCCGTATATCGGATGTTTCGCAAAGTTCTAAATTGGGTGACTTGCCATTCTGTCGAGCAGAATTGGTTGTCTATCCGAACGAAATAAGGGCTACGATTTAAGGTGAATCCAAAGCCTCGTCCTGACTCTTCAAACGAATTTTTCAAGCGTTCCCGCAATGTGCCATAGGCCCACCCGTAAGGTGTTTCATTTAAATCGCCCACTAAAATCACCGGGTAAAGGCTTTGCTGAATCAAGCGATTGATCTGCATCATCTCATCCTTGTGTTGGATAAATCCCTTACGCAACGAGGCTACGATTCCACGCCCCTCACGTTTAGCATCTTCATAATCCTGATCACGAATCTTGCCTGTTACTTTGCCCACACGAATGCCCATGGACCATAACTGAAGATTGATAATGCGAAATGTATCTCCTTTCGCGATGATGTCGGCCAACAAATAGCCATTGGCTGAATTTCCAAATTGCTTTCCTTCCTGATGAATGATCGGAAATTTCGAAAAGATGGCTAATCCCATTTTTTCATTGGCATCAAACAACTCTTCTTTCAAGGGAATAAAGGCATAATGCGGATAGTTTTCCTTCATCATGTTGATGGACCGATACGCCTTCCGATCCGCATGAGAATAAAATTCCTGAAAGCATTTGATGTCGGCAGAATAGTCCAACATAAATTTTTTCAAGTTTTGTACTTTCTCTTTATTCGCTTCAAAACTATTGGAATACATGCCGTAGACATTATAGCTCATGACGCGAATGGCGGATTTAGGCGATTTAACTGATGTATTCCAAGCGAAACTACGTTGAATGAAACTGTAGCCCAATGCTAATACGAGCAGGGGAAGTAAGGCACGTTTGGCCCGACGGAACATCCAATAAATTAATGAGAAAAAACAGAGGATTTGCGCGTAGGGCAAGGTCATCATGATAAATCCAGCGAGCCAGTGATCGATGATGAGTGAATAACTTAATAAGTAGGTGAGGAGCGTGTAAAGACACAAAGGCAAAGTCCCCAGCCAGATGACGGAGGAGATGATTTTCTTGACAACAGGTTCTTCTTGCTTGCGCTTGGCCATGCCCAAAGATACACATTGAAATGCATTTTATAAATTTTGTATTCACCTTTGGGATTTTTCAATTTATTTCCTACTTTTGCAATCCCTTTTAGGGGGAATAGTTTTTAGAACGCATTCAATTTTTAAAATAACATATTATGGCAAAGGTTTGTCAATTAACTGGAAAGAGAACTCGTGTAGGTAACAACGTATCACACGCGAACAATAAGACAAAACGTAAGTTTTATCCAAACTTGCAGACAAAGAAGTTTTTCTTAGAGTCTGAAGGTGTTTGGGTTCGTATGAAAGTTTCTGCGAAAGCAATTCGTACGATCAACAAAAACGGTTTCGAGAAAACATTAATCGCTTCTGCTCGCAAGGGTACTTTGTCGATCTAAATAATATCAAGATTTTTATCGAAATTAGCCTCCTTGAAACCAAGGAGGCTTTTTTTATTTGCGCATGTCACCAGAAGAAATCAATCGCTACCAAAAACAATTAGCCATTCCTGAATGGGATGTGGCTAAGCAAATGCGGCTTAACAACGCGCATGTGCTGATTGTGGGCGCCGGAGGATTGGGTGTAGCCGCGATCCCTTATTTAGCTGCGGCTGGGGTGGGTAAGCTGACTATCATCGATCATGATTTGGTGGAGTTGAGTAATTTAGGCCGACAAGTCATCTACCGGACCGATCAGGTGGGACAATCCAAAGCATGGCTAGCCAAGGCAATTGCGGAGTCCCTTAATCCGCATGTTTCCGTGGAGGCAGTTACTGAAAAATTTTCAATTGAAAATCATACGCTTGTTCAGGATGTTGATTTAGTCATTGACTGTACTGATAATTTTGATACGCGTTATTTGATTAATGATAGTTGTGTGAAGTATGGTAAGGCTTTTGTATATGCGGCCATTCATACGTGGGAAGGGCAATTGGCTGTTTGTAATGCATTTGGAACGGGACCTACGTATCGCTGTTTGTTTCCAGATGAGCCTAGTGCTGGCGAAATACCGAGTTGTAACGAAGCGGGTGTGCTTGGGTTTTTGCCCGGGATGCTCGGTCTAATGCAAGCCAAAGAAGCTATTTTTTATTTAGCTGGCATGGATTCTCCTGCTCAAAATAACTTACTTCGTTGGGACTCTCGCAGCATGCGGATGCACACATTTCGCATGGAGCGGTCGGCGGATGCAGCTGAACGGATTTTCCCACATAAACCTGTTGAAATGATGGAGATTAATGCCTCGGAAGCAGCAACTCGCTTGCAGTCTGGAGAGATTAAGTTTGTATTGGATGTCCGTGAGCCGTTTGAATGGGATTTAGCCAGTCTACCTGGTTCGATTCAAATGCCAATGAATTCCTTGCAAATTGGGCTGATTCCGAAAGAAGCCAAAGGCGTTGTGCTTTGCCATCACGGCATGCGTTCCATGTATGTGTTGAAACACTTACAGGCGCAAGGTTTTACGAATTTGGTGAATTTAGCTGGAGGTATCGATGCTTGGTCTCGGGAAGTGGATGAATCTATTCCGCGCTACTAAGAAACAATATCACCGTATAAGTCGAATTCCTCTGCCTTATTGATTTTCACCTGAACAAAATCTCCCTGACGGGCATATTGTTCTGCCGGAATTAAGACCTCATTATCTACTTCTGGTGAGTCATGTTCAGTCCGGCCCACAAAGAATCCGCTTTCCTTACGGTCAACCATCACTTTGTATGTTTTTCCAATTTTGGCTTGATTCAGTTCTTCTGAAATGCCTTGCTGAAGCGCCATAATTTCATCCGAACGTTCCTGTTTCACTTCTTCAGGTACGTTATCTTCTACCAAATAAGCGTGGGTATTTTCTTCGTGCGAATAATTAAAGATACCTAGACGGTCAAAACGCATGCGCTCAACAAAAGAATACGTTTCATCGAAGTCGGCTTCAGTTTCTCCGGGGTAACCTGAAATTAACGTAGTACGCAAAGCAATACCAGGTACTTTCTCCCGGATGTCCGTAATCAATTGCTCCGTTTTTTCACGGGTGATTCCACGGCGCATGTGTTTCAACATAGCAT